>JAZBOS010000021.1 GCA_036351255.1 Bacteroides sp. | reverse complement strand
TCAGGGAGGGTTTCTCAACTCCGCTGCGCTCCTGGATTGCTTATCTTTTGCCTTTTCGACCAAACTATGCTTTCGGGAAGTATAAATGTTGGTACCTGGACTAGGCTGTGTTTTAGAAAAGATAGAATGTTTTCCTCCCGGCTATGGGGCCCTTCGCTCGAAGACCTTGGGGTTCGACATGAAATAAGAATGCTTAAGGAGAAAGGGTTAGCAGTGGAGGCCGGAGCACAACGGAAGCGAAGCCCTGAAGAAAAAACCTTCATATTCATTTTTCTTAAAAAACCATCTAAAAAGCGTAAATTAGTAAACAGCAACATTCATCCAATGAATGGTCAGGCATTTCACAATCTAAACAGAAAATAAACATCCTTCAAACAATGAGAAAGAAAGAAGTTTTAGCAGCCCTGGGCATCAACGACATCAATCCCGGGGCCTGCACTGGCACAGCCTGGTTAAAGACCAACGGGAAGGAAACCGTATCCCTCTCCCCCATTGACGGGAAGCCCATTGCAAAGGTCACCAATGCCTCGCTTGAGGATTACGAACGGATCATGGAAAAGGCGAAGGAAGCCTTCCTGGAGTGGCGCAAATGGCCGGCCCCCCTCCGCGGCGAGGTCGTCCGCAAGATCGGGCTGGCGCTGAGGGAAAACAAGGAAGCCCTGGGCCACCTGATCACCATCGAGATGGGCAAGATCATACAGGAAGGACTGGGCGAGGTGCAGGAGATGATCGACATCTGCGATTTCGCCGTGGGGCAGTCGAGGCTGCTGAACGGCTATACGATGCACTCTGAGCGGCCCGACCACAGGATGTACGACCAATACCTGCCCCTGGGCATCGTGGGGCTTGTCACCTCCTTCAACTTCCCGGCGGCGGTATGGGCCTGGAACAGCATGATCGCCGCCGTGGCCGGCGATGTGGTGGTGTGGAAGCCCAGCAGCAAGACACCACTAACAGCCGTGGCCATCCAGAACATCATTGCAGGCGTGCTGAAAGAAAACAAGGTGCCCGAGGGCGTATTCAATATGATCGTTGCCCAGTCGTCGGTGCTGGGCGATAATTTCGCGGCCGACAAGCGCATCCCCCTGTTCTCGGTGACGGGTTCAACGAAAGTGGGCAAACGCATCAACGGCATCGTCGGCCAGCGGCTTGGCAAGGCCATCATGGAGCTGGGGGGCAACAACGCGGTGATCATCTCCGACCAGGCCAACCTGGAAATGGCCATCAAGTCGGTGGTGTTTGGCGCCGTGGGCACGGCCGGCCAGCGCTGCACCTCCACCCGCCGCCTGATCATACAGGAAAAGGTCTATGACACGGTGAAAGAGAAATTGCTGATGGCCTATCAGAGCGTATCGGAAAAGATCGGGAACCCGCTGGATGAAGAAACACTGGTGGGCCCCATGATCGACACCACTGCCGTTGCGGCCTTCGAAAACGCCATTGCACAGGTAAAACAGGAAGGCGGGAAGGTGATTTTCGGCGGGGAGGTCCTCGACGGCGAGCCTTATTGCTGCGGCCATTACGTGGTCCCCGCCCTTGTGGAGGCCGAGAACCATTACCATATCGTCCAGGAAGAGACCTTCGCCCCCATCCTTTACCTGATCAGATACAGCACCATCGAAGAGGCCGTGCGCCTGAACAACGATGTCCCCCAGGGCTTGTCGTCAGCCATCTTCACCCAAAACCTCATCGAGGCTGAGAAGTTCCTTTCAGATGCCGGGTCAGACTGCGGCATTGCCAACGTGAACATCGGCACCTCGGGCGCCGAGATCGGAGGTGCCTTTGGCGGGGAGAAAGACACCGGCGGCGGGCGCGAGTCAGGCTCCGATTCCTGGAAATACTATATGCGCAGACAAACCAACACCATCAACTACGGCGAGACCCTGCCCCTGGCCCAGGGCATCAAGTTTGGGTTCTGATCCAAACTAATTAATCGACACCCTTTTTTCAGGGTTCATTCACAGCAGGAGGGATATCCCGGCAGATTCAACAGCCGGGGTATCTCTCCTCCTTTTTTCATGGCATCATCTTCAGAGTTCAGACGTAGTTCAGACGTAGTTAACACGTAGTTCAGACGTAGTTTAGACGTGCACACACGTCTGAACTACGTGTCATCTACGTTTAATCCTCGTGTTATTTACGTTTTATTTCTGAATGTGATTAAATTTGCTTGTGGATTCAAATCAGTGAAAACTCATTAAAACCAGTGTGTTATGGCATCCCCGCTGAGCGGAAATTGCATTTGGGCTCTGAACATTGCTGAATTTGAAATTGAGCAAAAATGGATAGTTTTGCTAAACCACCCCAGGTAATAATTTAATGATGTTCTTTGTTTTAACAGAGGTCTGGATAATAACAAATTATCCTGTTTTCCGGGCGGCATTACAAATACCGCTCAGCTGGGCTAAGAAACCAGCACGCAGTAAGAAGAAAGAAGAAAATTCGTAAAGATCCGTTGCATTGGTGTCATCCGTGTGCCAAAAAAAGAGTGGTGAGACAAATACCAGAAAGCGGGGGGATTGTTTGGGAAAGGGCCTGGAGCAAATAAATTGGGGCTAAAAAAGAAAAAGGCTGTTTCATTTTCATTTGAAACAGCCCTTTACAATATAATGGTGCCCAGAACAGGACTCGAACCTGCACATTGTTACCAATACTAGTCCCTGAAACTAGCGCGTCTACCAATTCCGCCATCTGGGCAATAAAAAACAGAGCGTTCCCTTTTGTAAAAAACTAGTGCCCAGGACAAGACTCGAACTTGCACAACCTTACGGTCACTACCCCCTCAAAGTAGCGTGTCTACCAGTTTCACCACCTGGGCAAAAGGTTTGGCAAAAGTATAAAAATCTTTTCAATCAGCAACAAAAAGTTTCAGGGCTTTTTAATTTTTTAAGGAATACAATAATGTAAAGAAATTAATATTGTAAATTAGCCGCTGGCAATGATCAGGGCTTACTTCAGCTCCCCATATTTGTTGTTACACTAAAATCTATTGGCAATGAACACCTTTCATACACTTGATTATATTGTGTTTGCCGCATACGGCATTTTGATCCTCTCGGTAGGCTTATGGGTTTCCCGGACCAAGAAAGGGCACAAAAAAACGACAGAGGATTATTTCCTTGCCGGAAAAAGTCTGCCCTGGTGGGCGATTGGGGCTTCACTTATCGCCGCCAACATCTCGGCCGAGCAGTTCATCGGGATGTCGGGTTCAGGTTTTGCCATAGGCCTGGCCATTGCCACTTACGAATGGATGGCCGCATTGACGCTGATCATTGTGGGTAAGTATTTCCTGCCCATTTTTATCAAACAGGGCTTGTACACCATCCCCGAATTTGTAGAACGGCGCTTCAACACCCAGCTTAAGACCATCCTGGCGGTGTTCTGGATCGGGCTGTTTATTTTCGTTAACCTTACCTCTGTTTTGTTTCTTGGCGCCAAGGCGCTTGACACCATCCTGGGCACCGGGGACGGATCGATGATCATATGGTTTATCATTGGCCTGGCCTTTTTTGCTGCGGCTTACTCGATTTGGGGCGGACTTTCGGCTGTGGCCTGGACGGATGTGATCCAGGTGGTGTTGCTGGTCATCGGGGGGTTGATCACCACCATCATTGCCTTGCAGAACGTGACCCCCGATGGTGGGATTTTCAACGGTCTCTCGCATGTATACAATGTGGCGGGCGATAAGTTCCATATGATTCTGAAGAAAAATGACCCCGAATATATAAACCTTCCGGGCATCGGGGTGCTAATCGGGGGGATGTGGGTTGCCAACCTTTATTACTGGGGCTTTAACCAGTATATCATCCAGCGTGCCCTTGCCGCCAAGTCCTTGCAGGAAGCCCAGAAAGGGCTTGCCTTTGCCGCCTTCCTGAAGATGCTGATCCCGGTGTTTGTAGTCATTCCCGGCATCATTGCCTATGTGATGTTTACCCAGCCTGCCGGCACCACGATCATTGATGGCGTAAAAACAGTTTTCACCCGTCCCGATGGTGGCGTGAATTATGACGTGGCTTATCCCTGGCTGATCCGTACCTTCATCCCGGTAGGGTTGAAAGGCCTGGTGGTTGCGGCCCTGGGCGCGGCTATTGTTTCTTCGCTGGCCTCGATGCTGAACTCCACAGCCACTATTTTCACAATGGACATTTATAAGCCCTATTTTGCCAAAAAGGAGAGCAAGACTAACCTGGTGACCGTTGGGCGGATCACGGTGATACTGGCCTTAGTGATTGCAGTGGTGCTGGCACCTGCCCTGAGCAGCATGCCGCAGATGTTCCAGTACATCCAGGAGTACACCGGCCTGGTGAGCCCGGGTATCCTGGCCGTGTTCCTCATGGGTCTGTTCTGGAAGAAGACCTCGGCCAAAGGGGCCATTGTTGGGGTGCTGGCTTCCATTCCCATTGCCATCCTCCTTAAGGTGCTCCCCATCGAGATGCCATTCCTCGACCAGATGTTTTACACCTGTGTCATGACCATGGCCGTAATCCTGATGGTAAGCCTCACCACGGCCGATGGCGATGATGATCCCAAAGGGATTCCTTTACAAAAAGCGTCCTTTAAAACTCCAAAGTCGTTCAATGTTTCAGCATATATTATTATGCTGCTACTGGCATTGATTTATACTATTTTTTGGTAATTGGGTAAATTTCATTCAAAGAAGCAGGGTTAAAGCCCTGCTTCTTTTTTTATTGCTGCCTGAAATTCAGTGGCCAGGTCAGAAAATATTTGCTTCACGGTAGTGATTCCTTTCGCCAGGTAAGCATTGGTGCCAGCAAAGGCAAATCCGCTTTTCATATTGCCTTTATAGGCATTATATAAAGCATTAACGATACAATAAGGACTGTTGGTCACATCACAAGTCTTAATGCAATGAAATGGGCATTTAATGGGTCGTTTTAAGCCAGCCCTGACCTTGTCAATAAAGAGGTTGTTAACTGCCCGGCCAGGCATTCCCACGGGACTTTGAATAATTTGAATATCCTTTTCAGATGCATCGATGTAGGCTTGTTTGAAACCCATGGAGGCATCGCACTCTTCGGTGGTAACAAAACGAGTGCCCATTTGAACTCCTTTGGCTCCTAACTCCATGATATTGAAAATGTCAGCGCCAGAGTATATCCCTCCGGCCGCTATTACCGGGATTTCCCTTTGATACTTTTCTTCAAAAAAAGAGACCTCACGAATGACTTCAGGGATAAGTTCTTCCAGGGAATGCTGGGCATCTTCAAGGTGATCCTTTTTAAACCCTAAATGGCCTCCGGCCTTTGGACCCTCAACAACCACTGCATCTGGAAGGTAATTGTGTAATGACATCCATTTCTCGCAGATGAGCCTGGCAGCCCTGCCGGAAGAAACAATAGGGACCAGTTTGGTAGTGCTTCCGGCTTGTAAAAATGCGGGGAGCTGAAACGGCAGACCCGCCCCGGAAAAAATAATATCGACCTTTTCGGAAATGGCAGTACGCACCATATCGGCGAAGTTCGACATGGCCACCATAATGTTTACCCCAATCACTCCTTTGGTTTTTTCCCTGGCAAGCCTGATCTCTTTAATTAACCCATGAATATTGGCTTCCAAAAAATCAAGTGTGGGGTTACGGTGCACCAGCCCAAGGCCAGCTGCGGAAATGACCCCTACTCCTCCCTGGTTTGCAACGGCTATAGCGAGTCCGGACATGGAGATACCGACTCCCATACCGCCCTGGATTACCGGAATCGGAATCGTTAACCCACCTATTTTTAGTTCTCTCATCTGATGTTTTTGTTAAAATGTTTGTTTAATCCAGCATAAAAGTACTTCAACCAAATTAAACTTATTGAAAATGAGGGGTTTATTGTGATTAATTAACATTCGGGATACCTAAAATTCGGCCGATTCTTTCAACCAGGCGGTCTGAACAACGGTTTTCTGTCAAAGTTTTTTGGAACTCCTGGTACTTTCGCAGAAGCATTTCTAAAAAAACTTGATTTCCTTTGCATAACAAAAAGCGGGGGCAAAGCGTTAAATTGCCACGGAAACCAATACAAGAAATGGAAGCCTTTGATTCAGATGACTTGACCCTGTCGAAAGCCGCAATCGAGATGTTGACGGTTGCCAATGAGTATTGCCTGTTTTTTGAGGATGCTGAAAAATTCAAAGCGGAAGACATTCTGACTTATTTTCAGCGACTGGCCCCTCTGCTTTATTTAAAAGGGAGTTTGCTGCCTGTTACTGAGGTTGAGGATGAGGACTTCGCTGAGCGCTTTGTCACCGAAGAACAATGGGAGGAAATCTTCAAGGCACTTCGTGAGAAGCTGGGTCCTGAGGAGCGCTATTACGTGCACGATCATAACTATGATACGCAGGAAGCCAGCCTGGCTGACAACATGGCTGACATTTACCAGGACATGAAGGACTTTGTCATGGCCTATCAGAAAAACACCCTGCCAGCCAGGCAAAATGCCCTGGCAATGTTCGGGGGGCTTTTTGCCAGCCATTGGGGACCTATCGTTTTGCATGCCCTGGGAGCAATACACCGTTTGTTATACAAGGATGCATTAGACCCTGACCTCTTTGAAGGTGAAGAACCTTCGCTGCTTTAACATTTTTGCACGTTTTTTGTTACCTTACAGGAAAACCTGCGTAAAATATCCTGAAAAAGAAAAATATCTACTTATGAATTTAAAAAGAATCTTCCTTCTGATCGCCTTTTTGACTTATACCTTTGGCTGTGCAATGGCCGATAAGGGATACCGCATCACTGTTGAGGTTGAAGGCCTGAACGAAGGTGACTTGCTGCTGGCTTATCATTTTGGTGACAGGCAGTATCTTCAGGACACTGCCCGAATGGTTCAACCTGGATATTATGTCTTTGAGAAAGAGGAGGGCCTGGATCCTGGCATGTACCTGGTGGTCGTTCCCGGGCAGAAATACTTTGAGGTGATCATTGATGACAACCAGCACTTTGGCATAAAAACCGTGATGGACGGGTTTATTGAAAAAACCCAGTTTGATGGTTCGCCTGACAATGAGGCATTTTATGAATACCTGGGGTTTGTTCGCTTGATGGGTGAAGAGATCGGATTGATCAGGGAGGAATTGACCCGGGAAGACCTCAGCGAAGCTGACCGGGAAGAGATCACCGCCCGAATGGACAACATCAATGAACAGGTGACCCAAAAACAGGAATCCTACCTAGAGCGTTTCCCAGACGGGTTGTTTAGCAAAATCCTGCTGGCGCAGAAAGAGCCTGAGGTTCCGGAGAAACCCTTAAAAGAAGATGGCAGTCCGGACCAGCAAGCGCTTTACCAGCTTTACAAAACGCGTTACTGGGAGAATGTTGATTTCTCGGATGACCGCCTGCTTCGCACCCCTGTTTTCCACAACAAGCTTCAGACCTATTTCTCCAATGTTGTAGTCCAGCTCCCCGACAGCATCATAGCAGAGGCGGACCGAATGGTGGAGAAATCCAGGGCCCACGATGAAGTATTCAAATACACCATTTGGTTTATTACCAATCATTTTGAGCGTTCACAAATCATGGGGCACGATGCGGTATTCGTCCACATGATCGAGAAATATTACATGAGTGGGGAGGCCCACTGGGTGGAAGCCGAAAACCTGGCCCGAATCAGCGAACGTGCCATGAAATTAAAGCCCCTATTGATTGGCAAAGCAGCGCCTGACATTAACATGTTCAGCCCTGACCAGACCCGGATTTCACTTCATGAGGTAAACTCCAAATTTACAGTGTTGTATTTCTGGGATTCGGAATGTAGCCATTGTAAGCGGGTCACCCCACAGTTAAGATCTGTATCGGAAAAATTGAAGTCTCTGGGCGTTACCGTTTTTGCGGTGAATCTTGAGGAAGAGAAAGAGTCGTGGCTTAAATCAGTCGATAGTTACCAGATACAAGGCTGGATCAATGTTTTCGACCCCGCCAATCTTTCGGGCTTCAGAGAAAAATACGACCTCTACGCCACGCCAATGATTTATTTGCTGGATGCCGACAAGAAGATCATAGCCAAGCGCATTTCAGCAGAACAGGTGGAGGAGATTATCCAGCATGAGTTAGGACGGGAAACCAGCAGCAATTAGCTGTGTTCTTTGCGCAGTAAATCGTTAACGGTTTTAACCGGGTTGAATGTAATAAGGGGCACTTCCACAAAGAGGGTGATCCAGTTGGCCATGGCACCATTCCATAGTCCCGGTAGTTCAAGGGCTTTTAAATCCATACCGTCTTTTGATTTCTGACTGATAAAGCCAGTATCAGGGTCTACAAAATTGGGTAAATGGAATTTCTCGCCTTTATTATTTTTCAATGCACATACAAGGTCCACGGGATTAAAGTGGGTTGATGCCTTAAAAATTCTATTCTGCGCCTCATCGTTCAGGTTTATTTGAGAGGACTCAACGATTTGCAGAGAGTTCCTGCCAGTTTCTGGGTCAGTGACCCAAAATGGACCACCTCCGGGTTCCCCTTCATTTTTCACCATTCCGCAAACCCTGAAAGGCCGGTTCAGGAATGCGATCAGGTGCTTCCGGCAGGCTTCGTCATTTTCAGGAATTGAGCCGGGTTCAAGGTTAAGGTGTTTAACAGCAAAATCAAGGACCTTTTGGCAGGTTTCCCTGGAAGGAATTTCCTTTTCAAGAATGTTAAGCCAATCGAAAACCTCTTGCTGGCGTTTGAGTAAAACACCTGCAATTACTTTTTTGTAAAGGAAGGTTTCCAGTTTTAAATGGTCGGGGACAACATTATCGATATTCTTAATGAATACCACATCGGCATCCAGGTCATTCAAGTTTTCGATGAGTGCACCATGACCAGCGGGTCGGAAAAACAGGCTGCCATTACTTTCGCGGAAAGGGTTGTTATTTAAATTAACAGCAACCGTATCGGTAGAGGGTTTTTGAATGGAGAAGGAGATTTCATAATTCACGCCAAACTTCTTCTCATATCCAAGGGCTGTATTCTGCACCAACATTTGAAATTTCTTAAGGTGCTCGGGTGAAACGGTGAAGTGGATATGAACCTGTCCATTTTTATTTTGCGCATATTCGGCACCTTCCACCAGATGCTCCTCCAGAGGGGTCCTGGCATCGCGTCCATATTTATGAAACATCAGCAAACCTTTGGGAAGGGCAGCATAATCTAAACCGTATTCAAAGAGGATATAGTCGAGCAGGGTCAGATAATGCCCGGTAGCCAGCATATGGTCGGCGTCCACGCGGTCGCGTTGCATGATAAGCGCGAGGTCATCCCAGAAGGCAAAGGATTTAATATCAGAAAAGAATTGCTTTGCTGAAGGGTCGCTATCCATGAGTTCCCGGGGCAAGACTCCGCTTTTTAGCTTCTCACGCCAGGTAAAAAGATCTTTAAACATCCGGGTGGCGGCTCCGCTTGCAGGAACAAATTTCACCACTTTTTTTTCAGGAGCACTGCTGCTGAAGAAATTGACCAGTTCAACGACATCTTCTTCTCCCAACCGAAGAATTCCATCGCCGGGAATAGCAGGCCGGTGAAGCCTGACAGGTGGAAAACCCTTAATAAACTGATCGAGTTGATGCTGAAGCTGCTCCGGGCTAATGCCCTTATCCTTTAACTGCTGATGATCTTTCTCGCTGAGCATGGTATATGTGAATTAAGGTTAAACAAAAATAGGAAAATTGTGAGAATCAAGTCTATAAGCTTACTTTCCTCCCGCTGGAAAAGTGGTTTATTCAAAAAGGGTATCATCGCGAATAAGCATCAAAATGGCCGAGTGAGGGAGGATGATGTATTTCTCACGGTTAAATTCAATGTCAATTCCCCCTTCCTGCAGAAAAACGGCCAGGTCACCTTCATGGGCCTGAAGGGTAATATACTGGGTTTTGTCCTTTTGCTCTTTCCAGGGTTCATCGGTTTCAGGGCTGGAGGGGATAGGGTATCCAGGGCCACATTTGATGACATAGCCCCACTGCACACGCCTTTTTTCCTCTACTCCGGGAGGGAGGTAAAGCCCGCCTTTGGTTTTCTCTGAACCTGAACGGGGTTTTATCAACACCCGATCGCCAACCATTATTAACCGGGCAATATCCTGATCTTCTATCTTTAATAGCATAGGAATGTATTTACAAACAAATTTAGAAAAATATTCTCCCATTATTTTTCCTATTTTTGAAGATAATTATAACTTATCCTCATAAAATTCCGCTCTTCATGAAAAGGATCTTCCCCATTCTGCTCATTATTTTTTTTCTCACGGTTCCAGCCTGTCAGAGTCAAAAGCCTCTGATTGTAACGCATGTGCGCAGTGCAGATATTAAGGCAGGAACCCAAGGGCTGTTCTATGTTCTACCCCGGACGGTAATAACTGTAGATGTTACTGTGAAACGGATGCAACAGGTTCCCGGGCCCTATGCAGAATTTGCCATGAAATATCTTGGCTTGCAAAATGTAATCCGGTATCCCTCCACCAGTTATGAAATTTCGGAGATCACCATCAACAGCTATTCCGAACCTGATCCCGACCAGTTTTATTTTGTGGAGTTTCCTGAAAAAGCTGATGAAGCCTACCCCCTGTTTCTTTCCCTTAGTGAAACCGGCTTAATTCAGAGTATCAATAAGTCCTTCAACAACCAGGAATTCCTAAGGGGAATGGATGAAACCAGGGAGCACGGATATTATGGTTCGGATGCTACTTTTAATTACTTCATCGATTCCAACTTGCAGGAAAAAGTTGACACCATTCTGGAGCGAGTGCGTGTGGACACTTTGACTGTAGAGCGCCAGACACTCCGCAGGAGTATGGTAGAAAAAAGCCCGGAGGTGAGGGCTAAGGAAGTGGCTGATTTTATCCTTGAGGTAAGGGATAAGCGTTTTGAGATCATTCATGGCTATGCCGAGGTTCCTTACAGCAAGGAAGCCCTTGAATATATGTTCACCGAAATGGCAAAGATGGAAGAGGATTATCTTCAGCTTTTCAAAGGGCTGGAATCCACCAGCGAAATCTATTACCGTTACACTATTGTCCCAAATCCTGATCTGGGCACATCTCCGCGTACTCTTTTCTATTTCAGTGAACGGGAGGGGGTATTGCCGGCAGAAAAACGTGAGGGTACTCCGATCACCCTTTCGACAGAAAGGAATGAGACTACGCGTCAGCTTGGGGTTTTCGTAAACCGTAATGTTGATCCTGAACTACCTGCCAATGGTTTTTATTACAGAGTGCCAGAGCATGCCAATGTGGTAATTCGCACAGGCAATACCATTCGGGCCAGTGCAAGACTGCTAATCAATCAATTTGGAGTAGTTACGAATCTTCCTGATTACATTGAAGAAGTGGAGTTTTATCCTAACACAGGTTCAGTCAGGTCTTATGGGAAATTAGAAGAGAAAGAATAAAACAAAAACATATGAACTATATCATCATTACCGGGGCCAGCAAAGGCCTCGGAGAGGGCATTGCCCTTGAATTACTGCATGAGACGCATCACCTGATCTGCGTTTCCCGTGGAAAAAGTGAAAAGCTGGAAAAGCTGGCTTCTGCCAGAAACTGTCCGATAACCTTTATTTCATTCGATTTTGGGGTTACAATGGATGTTCCTGAACTGGGCCGAATGATCTTTGAGGAGATACCCCTGGATAAAGCCAGCGGGGTTTATTTGATTAATAATGCAGGGGTCATTCATCCTGTTGGCAGAATTGAGGATTGTTCCCCGGAGGAGGTGGAACAGCATATGCGTATCAATTTGATTGCTCCCATGTTATTAACTTCAGCATTTATTAAATACACCAAGGGGTGGAAAATGGAAAAGCGAGTGATCAATATATCATCAGGTGCTGCAAAAAATCCTTATCATGGATGGAGCAGCTATTGTACCGGAAAGGCTGGCATGGACATGTTTACCCGTTGTGCAGGAACAGAGCAGGAAGACCTTGATTATCCCGTTGAGGTCATGGCAGTGGCTCCCGGGATCATAGACACAGAGATGCAAACAGCCATCAGGGCCACTACCGATGAACAGTTTATTCACCGTAAGAGATTTATTGAATTAAAAGAGACAGGACAGCTGGTTCCTCCCCAGGTTGCAGGGAAGCACCTTGCAAAATTGTTGTTCTCCCCGGAGTTCACCAATGGTGGCATAATAGATATCCGCGAAAAATATTAAGACTTATATGGAAAAGTTTGATCTCCACGAATTTGAAAATAAACTCCATATCCGGCAATTAATGCCGGAAGACTTCGAGCAACTCATAGACATGCAGAAACGCTCCTTTCCGGGGATGAAGGTATGGACAGAAAACAATGTTAAAAATCAGCTTGCCCGATTCCCGATGGGTCAAATAGTCATTGAGATCGATGACCGCCTGGCGGCATCAAGTTCGAGCCTCATCATAGACTCGGGAGATTTTGACATGAACATGTCTTGGGATGATATCTGCGATAATGGGAATATCGGGACACACGATCCGGAAGGCGACACACTTTACGGAATGGAAATGATGGTTCATCCTGATTTTAGAGGGATGAAATTGTCCACCCGCTTATACGAAGCCAGAAAAGAACTTTGCAGGAAACTGAACCTGCGCCGGATTGTAGTAGGAGGCCGGCTGCCAGGTTATAAGGATCACCGGACTGAGCTTAGCATTAGCCAATATGTGGACAAAGTAACCAGCCGCGCCATTTTTGACCCCGTGCTTACCCCTCAGTTGTCAAATGGGTTTTCGCTCAAAAAGATTATCAGAGAATATCTGGAGGACGACAAGGAGTCTTCAAATTTTGCCACTTATCTTGAGTGGACCAACTTCGAATATAAAGAGGAGAAGGAGCGTCAGTTTTTCGCTGCCTCCCCGGTCAGAATCTGTGTAGTACAATACCAAATGCGCCCTATCCGGGGGTTCAATGAGTTTGCCATTCAGTGTGAATATTTTGTGGATGTAGCCTCGGGGTATAAAAGCGACTTTGTCCTTTTTCCCGAGATTTTCACCTTGCAGCTGTTATCCCTGTTCCCAAAAGAAAACCCCGGCACTGCAGCCCGTAAGATAGGAGAATTTACCCAACAATACCTTGAATTGTTCAGCGAATTGGCTATCAAATACAATATCAACATCATAGCTGGTTCACATTTTACTCCGGAAGGAGAGAACCTTTACAATATTGCCTACCTCTTCAAGCGCAATGGGGAGATTGGGAAACAATACAAGCTACATATCACGCCAAATGAGAAAAAATGGTGGGGTGTAATGCCTGGCAACTCGCTGGAAGTTTTTGACACGGATAAAGGGAAAGTAGCCATTTTGATCTGCTATGACATGGAATTCCCAGAGCTTACCCGTATTGCTGTGGAGCGGGGTGCGCGAATCATTTTTGTTCCTTTTTGCACGGATGACCGTCAGGGCTATTTGAGGGTCAGGTATTGCAGCCAGGCCAGATGCGTTGAGAACCAAATATTTGTTGCCATCGCTGGCACCGTTGGCAACCTCCCTCAGGTTGACAACATGGACATTCAATATGCTCAGTCGGGGATCTTTACCCCTTCAGATTTCTCCTTTGCCAGAGATGCCATTGCCGGGGAATGCACGCCAAATGTTGAAACAGTGATCATCAACGATATTGACCTGGAGTTACTGCGCCGTCACCGTAATCGTGGAACCGTAACCAACTGGAATGACAGGCGTACCGACTTATACCAGGTTCTCGCCCTTGATGCTCAAAAGGAAAAAGAGGAAAAGGATTAGCAGGCAGCAGCTTAATTATTGCCCCAGTATCGAATAAAAGTTTGCTCAAAAAGGCGGAACCAACGATCATTCTGGGTAAGACTATTTACAAGCGACTCAGGCTGTATTTCTGGTTCTTTGGAATAATAATAACGGGCCAGTTTACGTCCTGCGAGTTCCTGCAAGGCACGCGTATCAGAAGAGGGAAGGCCCTGCCCCTTTAAAAACCATAAGAGGGAAACCGATTCTGAAGCATAGTTTTCAGCTTGCTCAGCCATATAGGCCACCCCTGCCTTTGCCAATTCCACATTCTTTGAAGAAGTGATGAAGGTTATTAAATTAACGTGGTTCAGCCCCTGTTGAGTAAGATCCTGTTTTTCAAAATAAAATTCCGCTTCATGGTATTTTCTCAGGAAATCAGGGTACTGTTCCAATGAGGCAGATTGGTAAAACGAAGTCGCAGCATCTGCCAGGTTAAGGTAAATAAGAACAGGTTCCAGATTTATAAGTCGATCAATGGAGTCACTAGCATGAAAGCTGCATTGTGGAAAGCTTTCAATCCGTTCTTTGATTTCCATTCCTGCTTCGAAAGCGCTTTTGTATTCAGAAAAGGCCAGGTATCTCATCCCTTTCTGCAGCAGGGCTTCCAATTCCCGGGCAGCAAGTTCGCATTCTTTTTCCTGAATCATTACGCCGAGTTTATCCATTTCTGAAGCAATTCTGGCATCATTTTTGAGCCTAAGATTTTGGATGGTCAGCAGGATTTTTTCTTCTGCAGCTTTTGCATCCTCCACTTTACCTGCCCATGCAAGAAACTGTCCCTGGCTGATTAGTTCAAGCATTTCTTCCTCTGGTTGCCAGAATATGTCATCAGAAAATCTCTCATTGGATTCTGCCGGATTGACAGACTCAGTATGGATGCGGGAATCAGTTTCTTTTTGCTGAACATAAGCCAATACCATTTGCTGCCTGGAAGAAAGATCATCCGGGCAGAAGAGCCCGGGATATTGACTGCATAACTCAAGGGCAGCATTAAGGCTTTCATAGGAGCGCTGGAATTCTCCTACAGCAAAACGTTCTCCTGATATTTCAATATACCGGTAAACGCATTGCTGCAAAATATCGAAAGCCTCCCTGGCATCAGGAATAAAACGCTGGTTATTTTTCTGGTAATCCAGAGCACTGGAAACATAAGTGCGGCAAAGGGAAAGGTTGTCGTTACGCAATGCTCTTCCACCAACAACCAGGAAGGAGCGGTACATCCCCATATGAGTCTGATTCAACCGGAACTCCAGTTCGTACGGGCATTCAAATTCTCCTTCAACCCTTTCACAAAATTGCTCCAGTGGCGCCAACAGGTCCAGGCTTTCCTTAAAACGACCTTCGCGGTTAAAGTTGAATGCATCCCTGAAAAATTGAGCCATGATTGAATCGGTAAGGATTTCAGATTCCTTCCTCAGCTTCCCATGTGGAATGATTACTGAAAAGACTTCCCCAAGACGCTCTATTGCTTTTCTTTTTTGCCCCCCTTCAAGGTCAATCTTTGCCAGGGCCAGATACGAAGGCACAAACAAGGGATTGAAGACCAGGGAGCTTTCAAAACTTTCACGGGCGGCACTGGGCTGATCTGATGCCAATAAATTCATGCCTTTAGCATAAATGAGACTATCAACAATGGCCATGCGTAGATTAAATTCGTTCCTGAGGAATTGAACGCGTTTGCTCAGCCTTCCATGTTTAAGAAAAATTCCTTCAGGATCACCTGCCTGCGGGTCAAGGTTAACAAAGAACCCTTTTACAGCAAAAGATGCCAATTTTTTTTCGGCTTCGCAAAGGGAAAATTCTTCCAGGATAAGATGTGAGGGATCGGAAAAGTTCAGTGTTGCCAGAACATTTTCCAATTCTTCTATCTGAGTAACTGCAGCATAATAATCTTCAAAAAATGCAAACCACTCATCCAAGCGATGATACATCGACTCACTGTAACTGAAATGAATATCTTCAATTCTGACCACCAAGTCATTATTGCTTTTTCCACCAGGTATTTCTTCCTGAAGAATAACATTGCTGCCAATTACCGGAAGGTCCTTATGTTCTTTTTTGCCAATAAGCTTCCCGTCAGGCTGGCTAATCAAAACATTAAATTGCACCAAATCGGGCATCAGTAGTTTTTCAAGGCTAAAGCCACCATAAGAAATATCGCCGCTGACCCTCAGGGTTTCAAGCGAAACGAAAGCCAATTGCCTTCCGTCATCCATCACATCTAATTGAAGAGCAATTTGGCCTTCAAGGGAATAAGATACCATCGACCTGAGTCGGCCACTCCCATCTGCAATATGTTGCAACAGGTGGTTGGTAATTCTTTCTTTTGAATCCGGGTAGGGTTCAAAAACGATTTTCTGATCAAAATGAAAGCTATTAGCAGGGCTTTCCTGCGCAGCACAAGGCTTTACTGCAAACAGAATAACCCAAAAAATAAAGGAAAGAAAACGTAAAGGCACTGGTCAACAAATTTATTGATCGCAAAGGTAGTATTTTCCATTTACCTTGGCTGTTGTTCCTTTGTGGAAAGCAGGCCGCAAGCAGCATAAATATCCTGTCCGCGTGACTTTCGGATTGTTGTAGTAAGGCCCTTTTTTTCGAGGGCTGTTTTGAATTCCTGAAGGGTCTTCTCATCCGGGGCTTTCAATGGAGTGCCTGGAACTGGGTGAAAACGCAACAAGTTGATGCGGCACCGAATTCCATTGAGAATGCGTGCCAGTTCTTTAACATGCCGCGGGCTATGGTTAAGGTCCTTGAAAACAATGTACTCAAAAGAGATGCGTCTTTGTTTCCCTAGGGGAAAGCTCCGGATGGCCTCCAGGACTTGGGTAAGGGAATAAACGTGCTCGATAGGCATAATACGACGTCTCTCTTCCTCAAAGGGTGAGTGCAAACTTACAGCAAGATGACAGGAGCTTAATTCAAGGAAAGTCTTTATGGCAGGAATAATACCAATGGTTGAGACCGTAATGCGCCGCGGGCTGATGGCAAGACCATACTCAGCAGTCAGAATTTCCAGACTTTGCATAACGGCCTCCATGTTATCAAATGGCTCACCCATCCCCATGTAAACAATATTGGTAATCAACTGCCTTTCCGGAAGGCTCCAAATCTGGTTCAGGATTTCACCGGCATTAAGATTTCCCTGAAAACCCTGTTTGGCAGTAAAGCAAAAAAGACAACCCATTTTACAGCCAACTTGTGAGGAAACGCATAATGTATGCCTGTCTCGCTCAGGAATATAGGCGGTTTCAATAAACTTACCGTTATGAGCGCGATAAAGATATTTTTTTGTCCCATCCACCGATACCTGAACTTTCACAGGCTCTGAAAGCCCCATTTCATATCGCTCAGAAAGCTTCTCACGGGCTTCTTTGGAAAGGTTGCTCATTTCATCGATGGAAGTCACATCCTTTTTGTAAAGCCAGTCGGTGATCTGTGTGGCTGTATATCGGGGAAGGCCTAATTCAAATACCTCCGATTCCAGTTGCCTTAAAGTCTTACCAAAAAGCACACCTTGTTTCTCTTCCATGCTCAGCAGCTTTTTAACTTTGAAAAAAAAATCCATTCCAATGATTTCTCATTGGACTTGCATAACCTGAATTTTACACCAAAGTTAAAAGAATATCTCGGCAACCACATTTTCAAAAGGCACGCCTCGTTCAATCAGAAGGTCTCTGACATCGACCACCATTTCGGCGCTCCCGCAAAGGTAATATTTCAGCCCAGGGTCCAGGGTTTCCTTTTCAGACAGGAACTTCAGCACGCGGCCGTAATAAAGGCCTTCTACTTCCTCACGGGTGCAGGAAGGGAAATAACGATTTCCCATTCCTTTCTCAAAATCCTCACGAAAATAAAGCCCGCTGGCAAAGCGGTTCCCCTGGATAAGAACCTTATTGTTTGAAACTCCAGAATAGAACATGCTTGCAAATGGGGCTATCCCTGTGCCCGTAGCCACCCAAAAAGCTGGTTCTTCGCCGCAGATAAAACCACCAAAAGGCTCTGAGACAAATATGGAATCGCCAGCCTGCAACCTTGCCAACCCAGGCGTTAACTTCCCACCTGGTTTTATGGTATAAAGAATACGAATCACCTGTTCTTTGTTACCACTAGCTATGCTGTATAAACGGGGTTTCTCCTCAGGATTCATGGCAATCCCGATCACCTGTCCGGGCACAAAATCAAAGCTGCGAGGAAAACTCAAAATATATGCCCCAGGGGCTGTTTCAAGGTTGGATATTATGGTTGATTTTTTTAGTGTCTTCAAAGTTATTACCGATTAATAATTTTTTCACACATTAAACCAATCAAAAAGCCATATGTTCAAAAACAGTAGTGACCTTTTCAGTAAAAAGCCAGCAAGAGATCAGAATACAAAATCCAAGGACCATAAAATGGACATCAGAAACAAGATTACTCTAAAAATGTGTATATTTATTGCTGTTTTAAACGAGGTAAAAATGCTGTTACGAATATATCCTGAGAATCCAAACGCCAAATATATACAATTGGTTGCGGGTTGTTTGCGCAGTGGAGGGGTTGTGATTTACCCTACTGACACGGTTTATGCTATTGGTTGTGATATTTACCAGTCAAGGGCAGTGGAACGAGTCGCCCAGATAAAGGGGATCAGGGCTGAGAAAGCCAATTTCTCCTTAATCTGCCAGGACCTCAGCCACATTTCTGACTTCACCAGGCCATTCAGCACCAGTGTATACAAGGTGATGAAGAAAGCTCTGCCCGGGCCCTTTACCTTTATTCTCAATGCAAACAACCAGGTGCCCCGTATATTCCAGAGCCGAAAGAAAACCGTGGGAATCCGCGTTCCCGATAATAATATCACCCGTGAAATCGTCAGGGAATTAGGAAACCCCATCATTTCTACCTCTGTTTACGATGAGGATGAAATTCTGGAATATACCACCGACCCTGAATTGATTTACGAAAAATACAAGGACCAGGTAGACATTGTGATTGACGGCGGTTATGGGGATAATGAGGCCTCAACAGTCATTGACTGTACCCGCGACGAGATGGAGGTTATGCGCCAGGGGAAAGGCATCCTGGATGAGATCCTTTAAAAAGAACTAACAAAGATGCAGGCAAAAAACATTCTCTCAACAGGACAGATTCCCTTTGTGACTGACCAGGAGCATTTCGAAACCCTCTTCAGTGATCGGGAACTTCACATTGAAAGAATCGTAAGCAAGGGGCAGGTCACGCCTCCTGACATTTGGTATGATCAGGAAGAAAACGAATGGGTTATGTTGATTCAAGGTAAGGCCAGTCTGGAGTTCGAAAAAGGTGAAATGGTGCATCTAAGCCCGGGAGATTATATTTTCCTGCCCGCCCGTCTGAAACACCGGGTGACTTACACCAGTAAAACACCTCCATGTATCTGGCTTGCCATTCATTTTAAATAATATTTTAAATTTACCGGCTATGAATTCTGTCCTTGAATCCATTGTAAACCGTGAAGCCCTCAAAGGAAAGCCCTTTTTCCTGATGTCAGGCCCCTGTGTGCTTGAAAACGAAGAAATGGGTTTTGAGATCGCAAGAAAAATTTCAGACATCACCCGTAAGTTTAACATACCATATATCTTCAAGGCTTCCTATAAAAAAGCTAACCGTTCAAAACTGGAGAGTTTTACTGGTATCGGCGATACCATTGCCCTGAATATCCTTCAACAAATTGGCCAGGAACTGGATATTTCGGTGGTCACGGATATTCACACCAATGAGGAAGCCTATATGGCCGCCCGGCATGTGGATGTGCTGCAGATTCCTGCTTTTCTATGCAGGCAAACAGAATTGCTGGTCGCTTCCGGCAAAACCGGCAAGGTTATCAACATAAAAAAAGGGCAGTTTCTTTCCCCATCCGCAATGGAGTTTGCCATTGAAAAAATCCGCTCAACTGGAAATCAAAAAATCATTGTTACCGAAAGAGGCACGACTTTTGGCTATGGTGACTTGGTTGTGGATTTCAGGGGAATACCCATTATGCAGGAACTTGGTGTTCCGGTAGTCCTTGATGTCACCCATTCACTTCAGCAACCCAACCAATCAACTGGTGTAACAGGAGGACTGCCTCACTTAATTGAAACCATGGCCTGTGCAGGTATTGCAGCAGGCGTTGATGGTTTATTCATTGAGGCTCACCCCGATCCAAAGAATGCAAAATCGGATGGTGCCAATATGCTCAAACTTGACAAGTTAGAAGGGCTTCTGGAAAAATTGGTTCGTATCAGGGAAGCCAGATTTTCTGCGTAAACTGAAGGTCATTGCCGATTACCCTAGCAATTACCAGACCTCGCAGGTGAGGAGGGAGATGAATGGCTTGTCCGGCCATTATATTTACACCATACAATGCTTGGCCAAACAGATTAAAGATTTGCAGGTGGTATGGCCCCTCCGGTCTGCCTTGGCCTTGTTCCAGCCATATTCTGTTTCCCTGCTGCCTTAGCTTAATCTCCCTTTCGGGGTAAATTACTGGTGTATAGGTGGCTGAAGTATTGAACAACCACTGGTAGGCCTGCCCAAACTGCGACTGCCACAAAATTTCATTGTGCTGTCCCCCGGGGACCACCACAAGTGTTACCTCACTTTCCCCGAAGCCAATGGAAAACAGGGTATCGACCATGGCTTGCATTTGATCAACCAAACCTGAACTTTCGTTACTGCCTCCCATGATGAAATATTTCATAGGGTGTTGTTTACCTGTTTCGCTGGCAAAGGTGTATACAGAATCTGAAAACCAGAAAGAGGGAGAGAAGATCCCCGCCTTTGAGAAAACATCCTGATGCTTATGGGCAATATAAAAGGAAATTAGCCCCCCAAGGGAACTACCCATTACTCCAGTATGCTCCCTTCCCGGAAAGGTCCGATAATTCTCGTCAATAAATGGTTTCAGCGTTTCAATAATAAAATTGGCATAAAGGTCACCATCGCCTCCCCCATACTGGTTATTCAACCAAGGAGTATATTCATCGATACGATCCCCTCCCCCGTTATCAATACCAACCACAATGGGAACAGGCTGGCCTTCCTCAAACAAATCATTCAGGGTTTCATCAACCTCCCACTCCCCTGCGAAAGATGTGGCCTGATCAAAAAGGTTTTGCCCATCGTGCATATACAAAACCGGATATTGCTCACCCGAATTCTCATAATCCGGAGGGAAATAAATCCAGATACGCCGCGTGCGATTCAACTGAGGCATCTCGAAGTCAGTACTCAGGATAATAACATTCTCTGCAGCAGTGGAGTTTGTTTCCCCAGTATCTTCCCAACTTAAGATGTTTACCTGGAGGGTATCGGCAGTACCAAAAGTAAAACTGCGGTTCGGTAAAAAACCCCCGTTTTCATTGCCTTCAACGGTCTGCCAGCTCCCTCGGGTGAATTTAAAACTAATGGTTCCCTCCCCTGTAAGTACAATCTCAGGTTCACCTTCATCATTGGGTTCAAGGATAAAAGAAGCATGACCCGGGTCCCAATTATTAAAGGTTCCCGCAATAAATATCTGGGCCCCTTCAGGAGTATTAGCAGGTATTGACGTAACAATAACAGTAACCTCTTCTGCGCGAAGGCTGCCAGCCAGCAAGATCAAAAGAATACCCAGGAAATATTCTGGTTTCATGAATTCAAATTATGAATAATTAAACAGGTAATTCCTGACTGAAAGGAATCTTATTCAATTCCCGGGTAAGGCTGTCGCGGATTTCAACAAACGCAGACATATAATCAACTGGGAGCGGATCTGCTGAAGGAAATTCTTCCCTCAGGTGGTCAACTTGATGTCCGTTTTTCCAAAAACGAAAACATACGTGAGGCCCGGTAGCCAGTCCCGTAGCGCCCACATAACCAATTACCTGCCCTTGCTCCACTTTAACACCTGGTCTGATTCCAGCAGCGAAACGCGACATATGGAGATACTGAGTCTCATATACCGAGTTATGGCGGATCCGAACATAATTTCCGTTTCCAGAAGAATAGGCTGTCTGTGTCACTACTCCATCCCCAACAGACAGGATAGGTGTTCCATGTGGGGCAGCGTAATCGGTTCCGTAATGAGGACGCCGGTGCTTTAGGACTGGATGCATCCTGCTTGAAGAAAACCGGCTGGAAATTCGCCCGAATTCAAGAGGGGCCTTCAGAAAAACTTTGCGCAGATTCTCTCCTTCAGGATTGAAGAAGCCTTGAAGGGTATCCGATTCAAAGTGAAAGCCATATATCTCGCGCCCCTGATGAACAAAGTACAAAGCATCAACATCCGGAATACCAACCGATTTATCTCCAACAAAATTCTCTTTATATAGGACCTTAAAACGGTCGCCTTCCTGAATCCTGTAAAAGTCAACTTCCCAGGCCAAAACCTCTGAAAGGCGAATTATCAGCTCAGGACTTAAATTGTTGTCAACCATCGCATTCCACAATGAAGAAGTGATCAGCCCCGAAGCAGTCCTGTCCAGGGTCGTAACTTCCTTCTCCCCTTTCTCAATCGTCAGGCTGTCGCCCAGGCCAACTTTCAAATAGTCAAGCATTGAGATCTCGTAAACAAAATACTGAAGCTGTGGTACGGAGTCGTTTGAATAGTATCCATGGTATGCCTGTCCGGCTTTGATTCGCCGGGGATTAAACACTTCCTGAATCTGGCCTGCAATGACATGAATTATCTCAGGGGATAAACTAAAAGTGGAAAGAATATGTGAAAGGGTTTGATTGGGCTTGACTACCTCGCTTTCTATTAAGTATTGGTCTTCAGGAAAACCAAATTCATCAAAGGTAATCTCGGGAACCTCCTCCTGGTTTTGATGGATTTGGTTTTGAGAAAAGCGGCGAATCATCAAAAATCCAAATACCAGCAAAACGGCAAGGCTTATAACGATAAGAATAATGAGAAAACGTGGTCGGGATCTTTCCGTCATGATCAAGGAAACATTATTTGTAATTATCAAACTGTAACAGGTGCAAAAATAATCAATCTGATCAAATAGAGTCCTATCAAAGAAAGACCCAGGAAGATGAAGAAAGAAAGAAAAGTGAAACCTGCAAGGCGGTTCTTTGGGATATCAAGAATCACGGGGGCTCCACTCCAAAAAAGCACCAATGAAAAGCCCATTCCAACCAGTGCTATGAAGGATATAACCGGTGCCAGTGCTGCAATAAGCTGAGACAATAAAAATGGGATATAAGAGACAACCGATAATTTAAGACTTGAGGAGTAATCGGGGACAAGTTTGTAAGTCCCTGACAGGCGGGCTATCATCCAGGGGCCAGCAAGTAAGACCAAAAGATTCGACAATAAATGGGATAAAAACAAAATACCAAGAGGGCGGTCAACAAAAGCTTCCAAATCCTGATCACTGAGCGCCCGTCCAAAAGAGCCCAGCAAAATAAAAGGTAAACCAAATACAAGAAAAAAACGTATAAGAGATATGGGATGACTCTTGACTGTTTGCCAGGCACGCGGTGGATTAAAAAATACGCCGGGCACGATTGAAAAAAATATATCTGAATGCATTAATGCAATTTTTGTACCGTTATTGAAAAGGAATGACAAAATTACCAATAATATTGCGGTCATGAACTGGAAAGCCTGGGAAAAAGGATTTGAGTCATATCTTCAACTTGAGCGATCACTTTCGTCCAACAGCGTGGCTGCCTATTTGCGTGATCTTGGAAAGCTCACTGATTTTCTAAATACCCATCACCCAGTTCTCAAGCCACAGGATGTCACCATAAATCACCTCTCCGCTTTTATGAATTGGGTGGGAAGTCAGCAGGCGTCTAGTGGCAGCCAAGCCCGAATTCTTTCCGGTGTACGCGCCTTTTTTAAATACCTGCTGGTTGAAGATATTATTTCAGTAAATCCGGCCAAGACGCTGGAAACCCCCAGAATAGAACGGAAACTTCCTTCCGTTTTAAGCAATCAGGAAATTGAAGACATCCTGAATGCAATTGATTTGAGTAAACCAGAAGGTCCCCGCAACAAGGCTATCATCGAAACCCTTTATGGTTCAGGCCTGCGGGTTTCAGAACTGGTGAACTTAAAAATAAGTGATATAAATTTCCAGGAAGAATACCTCTTGGTGACTGGCAAAGGCGATAAACAACGTCTGGTCCCTATAGGACTGGAAGCCTTGAAATTCATCCGTATCTATCTTGACTCTAGTCGGCTGCAAACCATGCCCAAAAAAGGGCATGAAGACATCGTTTTTCTGAATAAGAGGGGGGGCCGTCTGAGCCGAAACATGATCTTTCACATCATTAAATCCCTCTGCAGAGAAGCAGGAATTCATAAAAATGTCAGCCCCCACACCCTCAGGCATAGTTTTGCAACCCACCTGGTTGAAGGCGGAGCCGACCTGCGTGCAGTGCAGGATATGCTGGGGCACGAATCCATCACTACGACCGAAATATATACCCACCTCGACCGCGAATTTCTGCGCGAAGCCATTGTCTCCTATCATCCAAGGTCAAGAAGGAAGAACTAAACCCTTCCAGTTTTTCAACAGTCCCTTTTTTAGTACTCAGGGAATGATTAACTTTGCCTGCTACTATTGAATCTTTTCAGGCATTTTTTAAACATAATCCTATTGTGATGAAGAAAATTTCTTTTCTTAAGACCTTGGCCTTCGCCTTACTACTTTTTTCCTTTTCCCTTTCTGCCTGGTCGCAAGTTGTGATCAGCCAGGTGTATGGCGGTGGTGGAAACTCAGGGGCTACCCTGAAAAACGACTTTATAGAGATTTTCAACCAAAGCTCAGAACCTGTTAATCTGGCAGGATGGTCTGTGCAATACGCCTCATCCACTGGCACAAGCTGGCAAGTGACCCAACTTACTGATTTTACGCTTCAACCCGGTCAGTACTACCTGGTTCAACAGGCCCAGGGTTCTGGTGGAACGGTAGATCTTCCCACGCCCGATGCAACTGGAACAATGGCCATGGCTGCCAGCAATGGCAAAGTGGCCCTGGTTAACAACACAACTGCACTTTCAGGCTCGTGCCCCACAGGCTCAGAAGTCATTGATTTGGTAGGATATGGTACTGCCAATTGTTTTGAAGGCAGCGGTGCAACTGCCCCAATTTCGAATACCACTGCAGCCATCCGTCTCGATGATGGCTGTGTTGATACCAACAACAATAATGCAGACTTTGTGGTGGAAACACCCAACCCAAGCAATACTGCTTCCCCTGTTCACGTATGCTCTACCACTCCCAGCGTGGCAATGCCTTCCTTCGATCCTGCTCCTGGCATGTATACTTCCCCTATTGATGTTACAATAAGTACCACCACAGAAGGTGCTAGCATTTATTACACCCTCGATGGCAATGACCCAACAGAGGCCAGCACCCTCTACACAGGACCGGTAAACATCTCCAGTACAACGACCATCAAGGCCAGGGGATATAAAGCCGGCCTGGATCCAAGTTATGTTGCCACCGGGGTTTATGCTTTCCCCACGACGGTTTCAACCATTGCCGAACTTAAGCAATTACCCACAGGTTCAACCCCCTATATCCTTTCAGGTGAGGCAACCCTCACTTACCAGCAGGATTTCAGAAATCAAAAATACATTGAAGACGAAACCGGGGGAATCCTGATTGATGACAACAGCGGAATAATCACCTCGGCTTATAGCTTATACGACGGAATTACAGGAATTGAAGGCACCCTTACCGTTTACGGAAACATGTTCCAGTTTACGCCTCTGTCCGACCCGGGTCCTGCCACTTCAACCAACAATGTCATTGAACCCCTCGAGATTTCGCTGGCTGAATTCGTAAACAACTTCGAAACTTACGAGTCAAGGCTGGTCACCATCCAGAATGTGTCGTTCGTAAGCCCCGGCGGAAATTTTGAAAACGGACAGACATACTCCATTACCGATGGCATCACCACCGCCACCCTCAGGACCACTTTTTACGACGTGGATTATATTGGTACGCCCATCCCCACCAATCCTTTCCATCTGACCGGCCTGCCCAATTCACGGGCTGAGGGAGATTTTATCACCCCGCGTTTTTTAAGCGACTTTAACTTCGATCTCATCAGCACCGATGCCAGCCTCTCAGCTTTAACCCTTGGGGGGTTGGATGCACTCGACTTGACGGGCGTTGAGGTGAATGATCCTTCTGAAGAGGGTGCTACCATTTTCGTTTCTGACTTCACTGATTTTGAAGGTATTGTAGTCACAACCAGCCATCCTGCAGCTACCTTCGCCGTGTCCCTGAACGGCGACCCCGTTGACGAGGCCGACCTTCCTACCCAGGCCTTATTCTCCGGAGATGTCGTCGTGGTGACTGTCGTGGCTGAAGATGAAACAACCACCAAATACTACAAGGTGACCCTCACCGACGAGATTCGGGAACTGGCATTCACTGCCCCCATCGGCGGTGAAGAATACGAAACGGGAGAACCAGTGACCGTCAGCTGGACTTCCGAAAACATCCAGACCCTTAACCTGTATGTCTACCAGGCAGGGTTCTCAACACCCGTGGCCGAATACACTGACATCACTGCCGCCAACGGCACCTTTACCGAGAACCTCCCCAACGGTGCCCACGGCAGCTATTACTTCAGGCTCAGCGATGCCAGCGACCTCAACTTCTACGCCGAAAGTGCCAACGTCACCTTTATCGACATCCTCGATCCGGAGGTTCTGGCCCTGACCCCTGAAAATAATGCCGTGGAGGTTCCAGCCGACCAGGGCTTCATCATTACCGTAAGCGAAAATATCTGGCCTGTTTCAGGGAAGAACATCATCATCTATACCAGCAGTGATGATGCCATCGTGGAGACCATTTCTTCCACCTCTTCACAGGTAAACATTGAAGACAACCAAATCCATATCAATCCCTCCAATGACCTGGCCTTCGAAACCGCTTATTACATCCTGGTGGATGAAGGTGCCTTTGCCGATCTTGGAGGCAACACCTTGCCGGGAATTGCCGAAGGCGAGTGGAGTTTTACCATAGGGACCGAACCTGTCATTGAAGTTATCTGTAACGGTGATTTCGAAAACTGGACAGATGGCAAGCCCGACTGTTGGTTTGGAGCCAAGACCAACCTGGTTGCTGCAGCCGTCATGCAATACACCGAGAACCCGCAGTCAGGAAGTTCAGCGGTTCAGCTTATCAATGCCGAAGGGAACCACAAACGGTTCACTTCGCAGGCCACCAGCGTTGAGAACGGACAGAATTACAGGGTCACTTTCTGGCTCAAGGGCAAGGGTGACATCCGCACTGGTCTTTTTGATGAACGCGAAGATGCCTATGGATACTTTTATAATGAATACATTATAGTAAACAGTGACACCTGGGCAGAATACTCACAGGTAATCCTTGCCGAAAACTCATCAGATGTGGCGGAATTTATTTTCTCTTTGCGCAATTCTGACGAAGCCATGGGGCACCTTCAACTCGATAACGTAAGTGTTGAGGTCATCAGCAACGAAGCTACCCAGGTGTCCAACTTGCTGGCTTTGCGTGGAGGGGAAACAGGAATGCCTTACCAGCTTACTGGAGAAGCCATACTAACATACCAGCAAAATTTCCGTAACCAGAAGTACATCCAGGACAATAGCGCTGCTATTGTGATAGACGACTTCGATGGAGTTATTAGCACAAATTATGACATTGGTGATGGGATCACAGGCATTACAGGAACCCTGACCATCAACAACGGCATGCTTCAGTTCGTCCCAACCGAAGACCCCGGCGCAGCTACCTCAACAGGCAACCCGGTGGTCCCGGAAGTCCGCACCCTGGCCAGCCTGACATCAGACGACCAGGCCAAACTGGTGAAGATAGAAAATGTCAGTTTCGCCAACGCTTCCGGCAACTTTGCCACCAGCCAGAATTACGAACTGACCTCGGCAAATGGCAATGGCGTATTCCGCACCTCCTTCTTCGATGCTGACTATATTGGAACTGCGGTACCTGTGCAGCCACAAAACCTTAGCGTTTTGGTGAGCCAATACCTGACAACCATCCAGGTTACGGCAAGAGATCTGGATGATTTTGAACTTTCCACCAGTGTCACGTTGACAGAAATGCCCGCTGTGAGCATTTACCCCAACCCTTTCAGCGACCACATCCGTCTGTTAAACCTCGAACAAATTGACATTGTTCGTCTTGTGAACAGCAGTGGGCAGATCGTAAGGGAATATGAGGCTGTGGATGGCGACCTCCAAATTGGCACTTCATCCCTTGAGAGAGGCTTGTACATCATTCAATTGATTGACAAAACCGGACAGGTTTACGTCAGGAAAATGATCAGGCAATAAGCCGTCATTCAACTTTTCTTTTTAAAAAGCTGCCCGGAAAAAACCTCCGGGCATCTTTTTTCTTAAACACCGAACATAAATAATCATAGGTTCCCTGACTGAATCCTTTGCTCAACCTGTTCCTGCCCCATCCCTATTATTCTTACAAAGCTCAATAAGATTGAAAAAAAACATTTCTTTGGAAAACTCTTTTGGAAAATCTGAATCAGCTTTAAACCGGAGTTTAACCGGTGTTTAACCGGTTATAATTGGTTAAACACCGGTTAAACTCCGGTTCAAATCATAATTTGGTTTTTTTAAAAAAAGATGATCAGGCAAGGACTTTTGAAGATGAGGCATTTTATTTCTTGAGCCTTTTCCCTACATTTGCCAATTAATACGAAACGAATGTCAATTTTCACTACTCGCAAGTTCACCCCCTTGCTCCTGGTTTTTGCGCTGATTATGACAAATGTTCAAGCCATCTCCGCGGGCAGCATTAGCCTCTCCGTGTCCAGTCTGCCAGATTTTCGGGGAGTTTTTCCGGGGCATTTCTCCGATGTGCAGTTTTATTACGTTCAGGCCAGTGAGTTGAGCGAAGATCTTTCCATTAGTGCAGATGGGCCCTTCAGGATTTCTTTGGATTGCAGTGAAAATTTCGGAAGCAGCCTGAACCTGACCCAAAACAACGGAACGATTGCCTCCAGGCGGATCTATGTAAGGTTTTTCCCTGAATCAACCGGTGAAAAGCAGGGGACAATAACCCATCAATCCGGTGATTCGGGCCCCGAAATCCTTGGTGTTTCAGGCTTGGGGATTGAAAGTACCATTCCCAGCGGATATTATGATGGAGCCACCGGACAGGGCAGTCAGCTTAAGACCCAGCTGTTTGACATCATCAACGACCACCAGCCCCAAACCTATTCAAGCCTGTGGACCCATTTCCTGGAAACTGACGCCACTTATTCAGGAAAGGTCTGGGATATGTATTCCGACATCCCCTGCCAGGAACCTCCCTACACCTTCACCTTTGGCGATGATCAGGATTCCGGCTCAGGGGGGAATGTTGAGGGCGAATTTTACAACCGCGAGCACTCGGTTCCACAATCGTGGTTTGAGAGCGCCATGCCAATGTACACCGAGCTGTTTCATATTTTTCCCTCCGATAAGATGGTGAATGGCAAAAGAGGCAATTACCCTTACGGGGAGGTCAACAATCCCAGCTGGACATCGCAGAATGGCAGTAAACTGGGACCCAACATCTTATCGGGTTATTCAGGGATTGCCTTCGAACCTATCGATGCTTACAAGGGTGACATCGCCCGGGGATATTTTTATATGGCCACCCGCTATGAGGACGACCTCAGCGAATGGATTGGCAATGGCAATGCCGGTGAAGTGTTCACCAGCAATGAATTCCCTGGCCTGAAAGCCTGGGCGGAAGAGATGTTTCTGGAATGGCATACCCGGGATCCGGTCAGCCAAAAGGAAATCCTCCGCAACCAGGCCATTTACGAGATCCAGGGGAACCGGAATCCTTTCATTGACCATCCAGAGTTTGCCAGCAGAATCTGGGACGAAAATAATGTCTCGGTAAGCGATCCCCAGGCTATCGCAAAAATAACTGTTTACCCCAACCCCGCCCGGGACTGGTTTATTCTTGAAGCACCCGAAGGCACGTACAAGTTGGAATTATTCACGTTGCATGGGGCAAGGGTCTTCACAGAAACCCTGGTTCCCGGTGAAACCCGTATCAGTACCAATAACATGATACCAGGCCTTTATCTATTGATATTAACCACCGAACAGGGGAACTTTCACCAAAAGGTCCTTGTTGAATGAAGCTTTTTCCTGGAAGACCATTTTATAAACCATTAACACCAAAAACATGAACAAAAAATTGACCAAAGGCAGCGACCGGATGATTGCAGGTGTTTGCAGTGGAATTGCCGAATACTTCGACATCGATCCTACCTTGATTCGTATTCTTTTTGTTTTGTTTGGCCTTACCGGCGCTGGCATCATATTTTATTTGATCCTGGCCATTATCATACCATCAAAAGAATACTAGCATATGGCTGAAGGCCTTTTGATTACCCTTAGCATCCTGCTGCTGATACTGGGCACCGTGGGGGCATTTCTGCCTGTATTGCCCGGCCCTCCCCTGAGCTTTGCCGGGATGCTGATTCTACATTTCACCCCGGGTTATGATTTCACCGGCAAACAGCTGATCATTTTTGGCCTGCTGGCAGCCATCATCACCATTGTCGACCTGGTTTTGCCCGTTTACGGAACCCGCAGGACCGGGGGAAGCAAACGGGGGATGTATGGTGCGGCCATTGGTTTAGTGGCTGGTATTTTCTTTTTCCCGCCTGCAGGAATTATTGTTGGCCCTTTTTTGGGAGCCCTCATTGCCGAATTATCGAACAACAGGGACCTGGCCCCGGCCGTCAGGGCTGCCTTTGGAAGTCTTGTGGGGTTGCTGGCGGGCGCTTTGCTCAAATTCGTCTATTCTATTGCCGTGATCTGGATCTGCCTCCGGCTGTTATTCTTTGGTTCACAAACCCTGGCCCTGCTCTGAAGGCAGAAAACCCGAATCCTGCATTATTAAAAGGGATTCTTTATTCCTTTTGCCCGGGAACCTCTGGTCCGGATTATTCAATGGCTTTTCCCGATTCTTGTTTGTCCCCACAAGGGAAATGAAGAAAAAGAAAAAACAGCAACTGAATAAAACCGTTTTTCAGAAAAAACAGGATTTATAAACAAGCTTAGCTTGCTGGCTTTCTTTGTCTTTCCAGCTTTTTTCAGGGAGTTATCAACACCGCTACCTTTCATAGAAAAATCCTCTATCTTTGCCCCGGTTACGGTTCCGGAACCCAATCGGGTGCTCCGGATGAAAAGGGAATCAGGTGAAAATCCTGGACAGTTCCCGCTGCTGTAAGCTCTTTCCAATTGTTACCAATCTATGCCACTGTCCCCTATTATACGGGATGGGAAGGCGGTAAACAAGGAGTAAGTCAGAAGACCTGCCATAACCAGTGAATTTGTAGCTTTCGGGAAAAAAGCGAAGAAAAATTGAGTCCTCTTTTTTTCTCCAACTGGTTTCACCGTTTGTTACAGATGATAGAAATTATATCATTTGTTTAACATTCCCGGATTGTTCCGGGACGAAATTCATGCATTATGCAAAAAGGATTAATGTTTTTTTTGTTTAGCGGGCTTTTCATTGCCGCCACTTATGCAGAAGAACCCGACACCCTGATCACCTTGCAGGAAGTTTCCATTACCGCCAGACGTCAAACGGATTTCGGCACTGGCCACAACACCCAAACGCTCGATAGCCTCGCGCTTCAGCGGCAACCTGATCAGGATTTGGGATATTTACTTGGCAGGCAAACAGGATTGTTTATCAAAAGTTATGGTCCGGGGATTCTTGCCAGCACCGCCTTGCGGGGTGGACAACCGGGCCAGACTGCCCTGATGTGGAACGGCTTCAACCTGCATAGCCCGATGAATGGACAGACTGATCTTGCTTTATTACCGGCCCTGTTTGCCGATGAGGTCCAGGTACAGTATGGCGGAGGAAGTGCCCTGTGGGGCAGCGGAGCCATGGGAGGGGCCATTTTTATCAACAACCATCCCAGCAGAAAACAGGGCCTTTCCGGCAGCCTGGGCTTTTATACCGGAAGCATTGGCGACCTGAGCCAGCAAGTGAAGATAAGCTATGGGAGGCCCCGTTTCTCGACGACCTTGCGGGCCTTCAACCGGAATGCCGGAAACCAGTACCGTTTCGAAAACACCACCCTCCCGGAAAACCCTATCGAGACCCAGGAATTAGCAGGCATCACCCAAAGGGGCATCATGCACGACACCTGGTTTCAGCTGGGGAAAGCCCACCGGTTTGATCTGCGTTGGTGGTGGCAGGAAAGCGACCGCGACATTCCACCCTCACTTGATATGGCGTATTATGAGTCGAGGCAACAGGATCAAAGCCTGCGGCTCAACGCGCAATACCAGCTCAGTCTGCCCAGGTTGCTGATATTTGTCAGGGGAGCCCATTTTGAAGATTACCTCGATTTCAGCGACAACTTCGAATACCTCGCAAACAGTTATTCCAATCAGTTAACAGGGGAAGCGGAGGCTCGCTGGAACCCCCTTAAGGGCTTGATCGTGAATTGGGGTTTCAATGTTCAAAAAACCACCGCCAAGGCGGAAGAGTATGAAGAGGAAAAATACCGGAACAGCCTGGCGCTGTTTGCCTCCACCAAGTGGGAGGCCTTTGAAGACCAGTTGGAAGTGGTGCTGAGCGGGCGCCAGGAGATTGTAAGAGACCGGGAAATTCCCTTTTCACCTTCTCTGGGCCTTGCCTGGAAACCTATCCGTCACTGGGTAGTAAAGGGCAATGCCGGATACAGCTATCTGCTGCCCTCACTGAATGACCTTTACTGGAACCCGGGGGGCAATCCCGACCTGAAACCCGAACAGGGCTGGGGCGGCGAAATGCGTGTTGAACGCAATGTGGCCCGGGCAATCAACAAGCAATCCTTCAATATCTTTGAACATCTGAGCATCGGCGGTTATCACAGGAGCATACGCAACTGGATCATCTGGCTGCCTCAGGGCGACTCGTGGATATGGATGCCCGAAAACAGGCTGGAGGTGAAAAGCTACGGCCTGGAAAGCCGATGGGGAGGCCATTGGCAATTGGGACAGGGCACCATTGAATGGAGCCTAAGATATGACCACACCATCGCGCAAAATTCAAAAGGAGTTGGTGAAGACGACCCTTCGATGGGCAAACAACTTATCTATGTGCCACATCACCGCGGAGGCATCAACCTGAGGTTTTCCATCAGGAGCCTGGGCATCTTCTACAACCACGAGATCACTGGAAAGCGATACACAAACAGCGACAACAGCCAGTCGTTGCCTTCTTACCACACCGGGGATATTGGCTTGTACTGGAAACATAGCGTTTTCAATCACCAGTTGGGGCTGAACCTGACCGTGGAGAACCTCTGGAACACCCCTTACCAGATCATTGCCAACCGCCCCATGCCCCTGAGGTACTTCAGAGGAGGTATTACATTTTCTTTTGCTCAAAAAACGGAAAGCTAATTTTACATTTCTAAGGGTAAGAGAAACTATCCACCACCCTCCTTGGTATTTTTTCTTATTTTTGCCGGATATGAAAGTCATTTCAGGATCGGGTGCAATGATGGTGGTGGCATGTTTGCTCAGCATGTTGTTCCTGGGCTCTTGCCAAAGCGACGAGTTATGCGAGGAAGCCACCTCCAACCCGCTTCGGCTGGGCTTTTACCTGCCCACTGTTATAGATGGGGCGCCAACGGCCTACACCGTCGACAGCCTCACCGTTTATGGTGCAGGCCGGGCCGACAGCCTGATTTACGATAACACCAAAAGTGTCCGTAGCATTGAAGTCCCACTGAACCCTGCATCGACTAACACTGGCTTTGTTTTCATTTTCCCTGAGAACATCACGGACACCCTTTGGGTGGAATATACCCATTCCCTGAATTTTGTCTCTGCCGAATGCGGATTTACAATGTTCTATGATATTCTTGAAGTATCACATACCAATTACCGGATCAGCACCGTTCAACTATCCCAAAACCTGCTTAACCACAGCCTTGAAGAACATATCAAAATACTGCTTTATCCTGACGCTGACCTTTAGTCTTGGAGCCAGGGCGCAAGACATGGACACGCTGGTTTTCAGGCCAACGGTTAGCTTAGGGTATGACCTTTCGGGATTGGCAAGAAATTACTTTGAGCCTGAGGTGATGGTGCATGGTATCTCGGGGAGCTTTGAATGGCAGCCAAACTGGTTTGCAGCCATTGAAGCTGGCAACTTGGACGTAGCTATAGCACGTGAAACCCATAACTACGATGCCCGGGGACTATTTTTCCGGGCGGGAGTGAATTACAACCTGCTTCAGAAAAATCCATCCATGAAAGGAGAAGAGATCTTCCTCTCCTTCCGTTATGGTTTTGGTACGCTAAGCCACGAAGCCCCCAGGATTATCATCAACGATCCTTACTGGGGCTCTGTGGAAGGGGCCTTCGAGGCAGCCAGGTATTCGGCCCACTGGGCAGAAATTGGCGGGGGATTGAAAACCAAATTATTCTGGAACTTATACCTGGGATGGGATTTACGCATCAGGCTGATGCTGGCACGCAAGCCGGGTTCGGACATGGACCCGTATTATATCAGCGGATTTGGGAAAAATGATGGAAATACTTCTGTGATGCTGCATTATAGCCTGTTTTATAAATTTTCTGCCGGAAAAAATAAATTATATATACGATAAATACAAAAACTTCGTTTTACCCTTGTTAGCGTTTGTCCGACGCATACCATGTTGAATGTTAGGCTACTTTGATCGAAAAAACGGGAAAAATCCACCTGTAAGTCTTTTGCCTTTACAGGAAAGGTATGGTTTTCAATCCATGCCCTCTAACCATAGTGATGTTTTTATGGAATTTACCCGTGCAAAAGAATTTATTGTCCAGAAACTTTCACGGGAATTAAGCCCCTCCCTTTTTTACCATAACGCCCAGCACACCCTCGACGTTTGCCGCTCAGTAGAAACCCTGGCCATCATGGAAAAGGTCGGGGATGACAACCTGTTGCTGTTACTTACCGCTGCCCTTTATCACGACACAGGCTTTCTTTGGTCGTATGAAAACAATGAACCCCTGGCCTGCGATTTTGCAGAAGAAACCCTGCCAGGTTTTGGATATTCCGACAAACAGTTGGCGGTGGTCAGACAGTTGATCATTTCAACGACCATGCCACAGCAACCCCGCACCCTGCTGGAGAAAATACTCTGCGATGCAGACCTGGATTATATCGGACGCGATGACTTTTTCATCACCGCCCTCCGGCTGCACCGCGAATGGAGCGAGAACAGCACCCAGAAGATCCCTTTCAGGACCTGGTATGAAAGGCAGCGGGATTTTGTAGAGTCACATGAATTCTTTACCCGTTCGGCAAGACTTTTACGCAACGAGAAGAAGAGAAAAAACCTTTCACAGGTAAAAGAACTCCTTGATTTGATCGAAACCTCCACAAATTTCGATCAAAAAAAGATCAATGGTATAAAGAAACTTTATTTATGATGAAAATTTCGTAATTTGGCTGAGCCTTTCCAATAACCATATAAAGCTAATAGGAACCTAACCCCACAGAATATGGAACCTGAAAAAAAAGAAGTAATCCTCGTTGCAACCGATTTCACCAAAATTGGTGATTATGCCATTGACAACGCGGCACAAATGGCGCGCCTCACCGGGGCAAAACTTGTCGTGCTGCATGTTGTAAATGAAACAACCAAGAGCAAGTTGAAAAAGGAGAAAAAGACCATTGATTCAATTGGCAGCAGACTTAATGATATCTGCAAAAAGATTGAATCACAGTATGGAATAGAAGCGGATTTCATGGCTCCTGAAGGCAGCATTTTCAACACCATTGCCGAAACTGCCAAAACCACTGAAGCCACCTATCTTTTCATGGGTACCCACGGGAAGAATGGGGTACAGTTCTTGCTGGGCAGCTTCGCATTGAAGGTGATTACGACCTCCCCCGCCCCGATGTTTGTGGTAAAAAAACAAAGTGAGAATAACAAATTCAAAAACTTTGTTTATCCCCTGGATACTGAACTAGGATCAAAACAGAAGGTCAAGTGGGCCATTGAACTGAACCAAGCCCTGGGCTCTGCATTCCACATCCTGGTTTATTTCCCCAACGACGAGCCTATCCAGCGCAAAATGACGGGCGACCTGAAGCAGGTAACCAAAATCCTCGATCAATACAAGGTTCCCTATACCATTGGCTACCATAAATCCATCAAAGGCTTTGAGCAGGCGGTCGTAAATCTGGCACTGGAGAAAAAAGCCGATGCCATTATGATGAGCACCGACCCCGAGAAGATCACTTGGAACCCCTTTGGCTCACCCGAGGAAAAGTTAATCTATAACAAAGAAGGCATCCCGGTGCTTTGCATAAACTCGCAAGACCTTAAGGTTATCATTGGTGGGCCATAATCGCCTGACGACATTGAATTAGAAAGCCGGTTGATACCGGCTTTTTTTATAATTTTATGCTATTCTGCGAATTCAAATTTTCATCAGCATGAATCTCCAGCAAGCCCGGGAAAGAGTCAGCGAATTGACAAGCCTGCTCAACGATCACAACTACCGCTATTATGTTCAGGCTCAACCATCCATCAGCGATTATGAATACGATATGCTGATGGAGGAACTCATAAAGCTTGAAACCAGTTTTCCCGAATTGATCGACCCTAACTCCCCCAGTCAGCGGGTTGGCGGTGCAGTCACCAAAAAGTTCCCGGTGGTGCGGCATAAATATCCTATGATGTCACTGGGCAATACCTACAGCAAGGAAGAACTGAAGGAATTTGACAACCGGATCAGGAAAATCATTAACGATGAATTTGAATATGTTTGTGAGTTAAAGTTTGATGGTGTGGCCATTGGTATCACCTACCAGAACGGCATCTTGCTTCGTGCCGTAACCCGGGGCGATGGGATTCAGGGGGATGAAGTGACCACCAATATCAAAACCATACGCAGCTTACCTCTCACCATTGCGAAGGAAGGAATCCCCGCTGAATTTGAAGTGCGCGGGGAGGTTTTTTTGCCCCATAAGAGTTTCCTTAAACTCAACAAGGAAAAGGAAATCAATGAAGAAGAACCCTTTGCCAATCCGCGTAATGCAGCCGCAGGAAGCCTGAAAATGCAGAACTCGGCCCTGGTTTCAAAAAGAGGACTGGATTGTTTCATCTATGGTCTTTTCAGCGACAAGCTGGTGTTTTCTACTCATTTTGAAAGCCTTCAGGTCCTTAAGGACTGGGGGTTCAAAATATCTGAATTCATCAAAAAATGCAAAAACCTCGAAGAAGTGTTTTTGTTCATCGAGACCATGGAACAACTCCGGCCAGAATTGCCCTTCGACATCGATGGCGTGGTGATCAAAGTCAATGACTACCGCCAGCAAGAGCAATTGGGCTACACCGCCAAGTCGCCCCGCTGGGCTATCGCCTATAAATTTAAGGCCGAGCGGGTAGCCACTCGCTTGCTCGATGTCATTTACCAGGTAGGGCGAACAGGGGCAGTAACCCCGGTGGCCGTATTAAAACCAGTGACCGTGGCAGGCACAACCGTAAAAAGGGCATCGCTTTACAATGCCGACCGTATGGCGGAACTCGACCTGCATAAACTCGATGAAGTATATGTAGAGAAAGGCGGCGATATCATTCCGAAAATCGTGGGGGTCAATGAAGCCGTGAGGCCTGCCAATGCACATAAAATTGAATTCGCCACCCATTGCCCCGAATGTGGAACCAAATTGGAACGCATGGAAGGGGAAGCCATACATTATTGCCCCAACAGCGAACACTGCCCCCCGCAGCTCCTGGGAAAAATTGAACACTTTATCAGCCGGCGCGCCATGGATGTAGAAACCCTCGGACAAGGGCGCATCGAGATCCTTATGAGCTATAATCTGGTTCGGAATGTTGCCGATCTTTTCGACCTGAAGTATGACCAGCTGCTGGGACTGGAGAAAACCATAACCGATCCCCTAACCCAGAAAACAAAAAAGATCAGTTTTCGCGAGAAAACGGTCGGGAACATCCTGAGCGCCATTGAGAACTCCAAGAAAGTGCCTTTCGAACGGGTACTGTTTGCCCTGGGAATCCGGCTCCTGGGAGAAACCATGGCCCGCAAGCTGGCCAGGCACTTTGGGAATATTGATAATTTGATGAATGCCAGTTTTGAAGAACTGAACGCTGTGAATGAGGTGGGCGAGAAAATGGCACATAGTATCCTGGATTATTTCAGAGACCCCGAGCACGTGGAAATCATTGAACGGTTGAAAAAAGCTGGGCTGCAGTTTTCAACGGAAAAGAATCCCACCCAAGCAAAAGGAAACCTGGAAGAAAATACCCTGGTCGTATCAGGGGTCTTTTCAAACTATTCGCGCGATGAAATCAAGGCCCTCATCGAAAAGCACGGCGGGAAGGTGACAGGCTCGGTATCCTCAAAGACCAACTATTTGGTAGCAGGCGAAAATATGGGACCTGAAAAACGAAAAAAAGCGGAAGAACTGGGGGTGAAGATCATTTCAGAAGATGAGCTTGAGGATTTGATCAATCAGTAAATCCCGTTCATTTAACAGCACGTAACCAGGGAATTATTCCTTCCTTGAATCAATCCCATTCTAAATCAAATCATTAATATCCAGGCTGGAACAAGCCCCTACCATCCACCTACCTTGGTCGTGTCTACAAGAGCCATGCACGACCCTGACAAGAGCATTACACGACCATGGTACGACCATGGTGGAATATTAGCCTGTTTTTTTATCATCAAACAGCTATTTTTACAGACAAATAAATATTATTAATTTGAATTCAGCCTTATCCAGGAGGATCTTGCTGTGAAGGCTTGTTGTGTTTTTATAACTAATTGATTTACAATTATTTATTTACACAGGGAGGTTCAAGAATTGGTCAAAGGTCAATGGATTTGTAAGCTTAGCCGATTATCCCGTCCTTGATAGTAAGTTTGCGATCGGCCATATTGGCCAGTTCGTTGTTGTGGGTCACGATCACAAACGTTTGCCCCAAACGGTCGCGCAGAGAAAAAACCAATTTGTGCAATTCTTCGGAAGATTTGGAGTCGAGGTTTCCGCTGGGTTCATCGGCAAGCACAACGGCAGGGTTGTTAATCAAGGCCCTGGCCACTGCTACCCGCTGCTGCTCACCTCCCGAAAGCTCCGAAGGTTTATGGTCAAGGCGTTCGGCCAGGCCAAGCATCTCCAATAATTCCCGGCCCCGCTTCTCAGCTTCACCCTTGTTCCTGCCGGCAATGAAAGCCGGAATACAAACATTCTCAAGGGCGGTGAATTCGGGCAACAAATGATGAAACTGGAATACAAAACCAATGTTGCGGTTGCGAAACTCGGAGAGCTTCTGATCGTTAAACCCTTTGATATTTTGATTGTTAACGATTACCTCACCCTGGTCGAAGGGATCGAGGGTTCCGATTATATGCAACAATGTGGTTTTGCCAGCACCGGAAGCCCCAACAATGGAAACGATTTCACCAGCCTTGATCTCAAGGCTAATGCCCTTCAGCACTTTCAGGTTGCCATAGGATTTATGAATATTGTCTGCACGGATCATAGAAACTTCAAAAAATATACTCCGAAAGCCAAATGGTTCAAACTACGGAGCGGTTTAACAGCCAAATGCCGGATAATAGCATTGTTTCCGGCAGCCCAAAGTTATCAAAGTAATTGGCAAATGCCCCAATTTTTTTGCCAATTATATTCAAAACCTACCTGTGGGGGAAAGAGAAAACCCAAAGGATTTGAAGGATCCAGATACCTGGGTTAAAGCTATTATGAAGATCCATCCTGCTTTTCAAAAACAGAATTCTGAATAGCCGTAATCAGTTTTTCCCCGTTGAGGACATTATAATACACGACCGTCACATGGAGCAAATGATTGCCTGTCACAGCCGAAAAGACCTCCTGCCTTTTTTGAACCTGGTCTTCATGGATAAATTCGAGGCTCATTCTTTTGAATGGCACTTGGTCAATCAGCACATCCGAAACTTCACAATCGCAGGGATAAGCGTTCCTTGCAGTGATTGATTGTCTGAGGCGTTGCTGAGTCTGGGTTATTATTTGCTCATTGGTTTGAAAAACGACTCGGCTGTACAGTGCTTCTACGGAGGCATAAGCCACCACAGAAAAGGCGTCGCCCAGGGCAAGGAATAGACCGGTGTCGCCAATGGAGTCAGGGGCAAAACCCGGGACCTGTGGCAACTGGTTCCAGTCCTTCAAATGCTCGTTATCCAGCAGGGTCATCCCTTCGGGGAAGTTAATCTGCCAGCCCAGATCAGGGTTCGTGTACTTGTTTCCCTCAAAATAGCCGGTGTTGAACTCCTGCCCTTCCTTCAAGGCTATTTTTCGGTTTCGGTTACGGGTAAGAAAATAGACTGCGGCAAAGCATACCGCAAAGGAAATAATGGAGAAAAGGATCAGGCGTCTGAATCCCGATCCTTTCCTTTTTGTTATTGTTCTTTTTTCTTCCGGGCTTTCTTCCATGCTGAAAAAATCAAATCCGGGTTTTATTAAATGCTAAAATAAATAATTCAGCCCAATATAAAAACCGGTATTGCCATCGCGTTCATCAAAAGCTTTCCCAAAATCGACGGCAACGATAAAATTCTGGTTAATGGCGACACGCAGGCCAGCTCCTGCGCTCAGGTGCAGTTCATCCTTATCGGCATCGAAATGGATCTGCCGCTCTTCAGCAGGCACCGATGAGAGGTCCAATTCAATGGGATCAATAATCAAACCCCCATCGACAAAGCCGTTGAGGCCAAGATAAACATTGGTATTCCCTATATCAAAACGGACGAATTTCCATCGCAGCTCGACATTACCCATGGCAAAGCCATCGCCTACGATCCGATTTCGCAAAATGCCCCTCAGGCTTTTTGAGCCCCCCAAGCCCTCGGAAGTATTGCCTCTCAGGAAAGATGTCATCACCAGTGGCTGTGCATAAAAGGGGGCATTGCCGGCAACGGTTTTTTGCACCCCCAGTCGGTAGGCCAGCGAGAGGTCGTTCTCAACCAAAGTAAAGTACTGGCGATGGGTGACGGATACTTTGGCGTGGCCAAATTCTTCGCCGCTCACCATAAATCCAGGAGCTACCATCAGCACTACTTCCGACCATACCCCTTTCATGGGATTGGGTTCATTGTCGCGGGTATCGTATGAAAGCCCGGCTTTCAGGTAATTAAGCCAGCCACCTTCAGCTTCTTCTTCGCCGATCAGGCCCCACTCAACATATTTGTCATATAAGGAAGGGACATCCGGCAGGAGATCTTCTTCATCCTTTCCTTTATTCAGTTTCTCCAAATCAACACTGCCCGCCGAAAAATTGTAAGCTTCAAATCCGGAGACCCAGCGAAGGTTCTCACCACTAAGCCTGCCCTGCAAGTCAATCTTGGTACGGAACATTTTTCGGTCGTGAGCATAAAAGGCCCGGCTTATGTAGTTGTCCTCATCTTCATCATCCACAAAACCGGGGTGATAAGCTGATTCGTAGCCATTAAAACCATAGAAACTCATCAATGGGTCGGTAATATAACTCAGGTCAAAAGTGGTCCTGATGCCTTTGATGAGCTGATCGGAATCATAAAAGAAGCGGTTATAGCCACTTCCCTTGGTAAAGCGTGAAACTTCAAAATACAGGGAGTGGTCATAACGGGGGAACCTGGATCCATCACCATAGTTGAACAGGTTGACCAGGGCGCCGTACTGGAAACCCAGGTCGCTGTCGAAAGTGATCGTGGGCAAAACGCCTCCCAGTTTCCAACCGGTCTTAACGGGCGTGTCAGGTTGTGTCTCCCCGCTCTGGGCTATTCCTTTAAAGCCTGTCAGCAATACAAAGCACAGGAATAAAGACAGGAGAAGCATGCTGGCAGCAGTGTTTTTCTTTCTCATACTTAGTGGTTTTTGGTGATTATTTTAAAGAAGTGGTAAACCTTTAAAACCTGTTTGCAAATTAACTTTATTTTTGAATTGAATTTACACACCTTTAGATAATATTCGAGATGTCATTGAACCCATCGCCCTTAAATCTTCCTAAAGTCCTTGAAAGTCTGATAGAAGCAGCCGTAGGTAATTCTAACAATTACCAGCTGAATTTCTGGGGACAGGGTATCATGGGGGCGATTTACTCTCTCGGTTTATTGCCCTTTGGTGCCGTTGGGCTTCTGCTGGGTTTTATCTTGCCGGGTATATGGGTGTTTTGCACTTACAGGCTTGTGCGCAACGTTTCGGAACAAGAGCCCACACTGCCTTTCCCAAAATGGATGCGAAAAGACCCCGGCAATGTAATCCTGATTCTGGTGGACCTGGTATTCCTTGCCATTATATGGACTTTTATTCTGACAGGCATTCTGGAAAAGACTTGGATTAAACTGCTGTTTACCGTGGCTTTCCCCCTGCTGACCTTGTCATTGCTAAGGAACCTCTTATTGCTGCTGCAAACAGAAAACACTGAAGAAAAGGAAGACTAAGATTATTAATGTATGCGAACCAGAAAAGCGTTGGTGTTTCACACTTTTTTTCCGACTTTTGATTCAAACTAAAAAAGACCCAGATATGGATACGCAAGAAATATTCAACCGCTTCTGGATTCCTTATTCCACCCAGAACCCTTCAGCCATGCAAATCTATGAGATCTTCACGGGTATGGGCGAAAAAGTGATTCATGACCATATAGCCCTTCGCACCTTCAATGACCCCCGTATGAACATGGATGTGATTGCACGGGTGTTCACTGACAATGGATATGAAAAACGAGGGCAATATGAGTTTAAGGCAAAAAAGGTTTTGGGGCGTCATTATGAGCACAAGACGGATCCCGAGGCCCCCAAGGTGTTTATCAGCGAGCTCCTGCTGGAACAATGCAGCGATTCCCTACAGAAAATCATACGCGAAAAACTTGATGCCATCGACCAGAAAGTTTATGAAGATCCTTTGCTGGTATACCAGGGGAGCATATGGGGAAAAATACCTTTCCAGATGTACGACACCCTTCGGCAGGAAAGCGAATATGCTGCCTGGACCCTTGTATATGGTTTCCGTGCCAACCATTTTGCCATTAAGGTCAATGCGCTAAAAAATTTCAAAACCCTCCAGCAGGTCAACCAGTTTATCAGGGATTATGGTTTTATGATGAACGTGGTTGGTGGAAGTGAGATTTATGGTGCACCCGAAGAACTGCTTGAACAAAGTTCCACGAAGGCAGAGATTATTCCTTTTGAATTTTCCGACGGGGTATTCGAGATCCCATCGTGTTTCTACGAGTTCACCCTCAGGTACAATGATGCAAATGGAAAACAATACAGCGGTTTTATCGCTGCCAATGCCGACAAGATTTTCGAAAGCACCAATTTCTATAAAAAACAACCCGGCATGTAGGGTGTACCGGAATCCTTCACACACCGCCTGACTTAGTATGGCATCCTCCAAAGACCCATTTCCTTTTGATATTCTGGCAAACCAGCTGGAAGGCGATCTGCATTACGATCCTACCTGGCGAATGCTATATGCTACAGATGCCTCGGTCTACAGGGAGTTGCCATCAGGCGTTTGCCGGCCTAAAAACACCGATGATCTCAAGAAAATCCTGGCATTCTGCCGTGAGCACACCCTGCCCATCATCCCCCGAACCGCTGGGACCTCCCTTGCCGGACAAGTGGTGGGCCACGGCCTGGTGGTGGATTTCTCCAGATACATGACCAGCATTCTGGAACTTAATGTCGAAGAGCGTTGGGTAAGGGTTGAGCCCGGAGTCATCCTGGATGATCTAAACCGGATACTGGAACCCCACGGGCTGTTTTTTGGGCCGGAAACCTCTACCTCGAACCGTTGCATGATGGGTGGCATGGTGGCCAACAATTCGTGTGGTTCGCATTCACTGGTTTATGGCAGCACTCGCGATCACACCCTTTCCATAAAAGCCTTACTCGCCGATGGCAGTGAAGCCATTTTCGAGGCGCTGGACAATGAAGCCTTCCGAAAAAAGTGCATCGGAAACAGCCTGGAAAACAAAATATACAACCAGATTCAGGCCCTGCTCTCCCATCCTGAAAATCAGGAGGAAATAAAACGGCAATATCCTAATCCCCAGATTAAAAGGCGAAATACAGGATATGCCCTCGACCTGCTTCTCGACAATGCAGTATTTGGGGAGAGCCCTGAACCATTCAACTTTTGTAAGCTGCTGTCGGGATCAGAAGGATCGCTGGCCCTTTTTACGGAAATAAAGCTGAACCTTGTTCCTTTACCACCCGCTGAAAACGCACTGGTATGCGTTCATCTGAATAGTGTGGAAGAAGCGTTACACGCCAATCTGGTTGCACTTCAATACGGGCCGGTAGCCGTTGAGCTCATTGACAATGTGGTACTTGAATGTACCAAGGCCAATATTGCCCAGGCCCGCAATCGGTTCTTTGTGCAGGGTGATCCTGGTGCCATTCTTGTTGTGGAATTTGCGGCCGAGGAGCGGGCGACTATCCTGGCAGCAGCCGAAGCAATGGAAAGTGCCTTACGTGAGAAAGGCCTGGGGTATCATTTCCCACTGGTAACAGGAAAAGACATCAACCGTGTCTGGGCTTTGCGGAAAGCCGGGCTTGGGGTTCTCTCAAATGTTCCTGGAGATGCAAAACCAGTAGCTGTAATTGAAGATGCAGCTGTAAGTGTTAAGGATTTGGCTGAGTTTATCGGTAAGCTGAACCAGATTCTGAAAAAGCTAAACCTGAGCAGTGTTTATTATGCGCATATCGGCACGGGCGAATTGCACCTTCGTCCTGTCCTCAACCTGAAAAACCCTACCGATGTAGAGCGTTTCCACAAAGTAGCCCACGAAACCGCCCTGCTGGTAAAAAAATATCGTGGCTCACTCAGCGGGGAACATGGCGACGGTCGCTTACGCGGAGAGTTTATTCCCCTGATGCTAGGCGATAAGGTGTATAACTTGTTGCATGAGGTAAAAAAAACCTGGGATCCTCAATGCTTGTTCAACCCGGGGAAGATTACCAACACCCCTTCTATTAAAACTTTCTTGCGTTACCGGCCAGGCTATCCGGAACGCAAACTGAAAACATTTTTTCACTATGGGCCTTCAGAGAGTTTCTTAAGGGCAGTTGAACAATGTAACGGCTCTGGCGACTGCCGAAAACCTGCATCCATGGGTGGGGTCATGTGCCCCTCGTACCACGCCACGCTCAATGAGACCGATACTACCCGCGGAAGAGCAAATGTGCTGCGCGAGATTGTCACCAATTCTCAGAAAAAGAACCCCTTCGATCATAAGGAACTGATCAACGTTCTTGATCTTTGCCTGTCCTGTAAGGGCTGCAAAGCCGAATGCCCATCGAATGTCGATATGGGTCGATATAAGGCAGAAGTCTTGCAGCAATACTACCTAACCAATGGAACCCCGTTCCGATCGAGGCTGGTAGCAGCCTTTGCAACCCTAAACCAATTTGTCAGTCTGGTACCAGGCTTTTACAATGCCCTGGTTAGAAACCGCCTGACGTCAGCCTTGATAAAAAGTGCAGCGGGCTTTGCACAAAAACGAAGCATGCCCTTGCTTCATAAAACAACGCTGAAAAAATGGGCGGGGAAAAACCTTGAATCCCTCAACAGGCAAATCAAGGGGGGCAAAAAAATATGGTTATTCTGTGATGAATTTACCAATTTTAACGATACTGAAACGGGGATTCACGCGATCCAATTGTTGCACGGACTTGGCTACAGGGTGGAGATCCCTGAGCACTGTGAAAGCGGGCGGGCAGCCCTTTCAAAGGGATTACTCAGGAAGGCAGCCAGCCTTGCCAATGAGAACATCTCTCTTTTATCAGGAATAGTGACCGAATCGAGACCCCTTATTGGCATTGAACCCTCTGCCATCCTGAGTTTTCGTGACGAATATCCTGACCTTTGCCTTGAAGAAAAGCGGGAAGCAGCCCTGAGACTGGCAAAAAACACCTTCACCATCGAGGAGTTCATTTTCCGCGAATACGAAGCCAGCCGTATTGATGGCAGCCGTTTTTCGGCCGAAAAGCGGGATATCCTCTTCCACGGACACTGCCATCAAAAGGCCCTGTCGAAAAACGACTTTGCCCTCGCCATGCTGCGCATCCCGGCTGGCAACAAAGTTACACCTATTGAATGCGGATGTTGTGGCATGGCAGGTTCCTTTGGTTATGAAAAGGAACATTTTGAACTGAGCATGCAGATTGCTGAAATGAACCTGCTGCCTGCCATAAGAAAAGCCCCTGCTGATACCATCATTTCGGCTTCAGGCACCAGCTGCCGCCACCAAATCCTGGATGGCACAGGCAGAAAATCCCTCCATCCGGTGGATGTTCTTTTGCTTTCCTTGCGCGAAACTTAATGAATCTTACTTTTTAAGGGTGTTTTTCGAGTCGTCAAATTATTCTTTGCCTTTACTTTTGCGGGGCCATGAAAATGCTTAACTTTGCAGAGTCAAAACCCTGAAAAACAGTCTATTTATACATCCTCTCTTAATACGTTTCATGTCCCGTTTTTTTGTATTCATCCTAACCCTGCTTATCACTTTTCCTGCATTCTCACAGACCTCGCGCGACTATCTTCTCAAGGGGCTGCAATATTTTGCTGAAAACAATTACCAAGCGGCTTCCAATGCCTTCACCAAAGCCCTTGAAATAGATCCAAAGGCTTACGAGGCATGGTTTAAACGGGGCCAGACTCACCTGGAACAGGGGAAGCTTTCCGAAGCCCATCACGATTTCAGCAAGGTAATCGAAATCCAGCCCAATCATGGAGAGGCCTATTATTACAGGGCGCTGACAGGCATCCGAAAAGGGATGGAGAGCGAAGCCCTGAGGGACCTTGACCAGGCCCTTGAGGTCGACACCACCTTGGTTGAGGCTTACCTGTTAAGAGCAGAAATAGGCTACAATGCCGGGCGAAACGGAACCGTCATGAATGACCTGAACAGGGCTGCAGGATTAGCCCCGGGAAACCCAAATGTATTTCACCTCCGCGCAAAACATTATCTTAAGTCAGGAAAGGTGATGGAAGCGCTGGAAGACCTCTCGAAGGCAGTTGCCCTCGATCCGTCACACGCTGACATCAGGCTTGAGCGCAGCCAGCTTTTCATTAAGCAGGAGCAGTTCACTGATGCTATCGAAGACCTGAGCGTTGCCATTGAAAACGGTTGCAATTACGCCCATATTTACCAGTTAAGGGCTAACGCTTATGCCCAGGCAGGGATGTCAAGCCAGGCAATTGCTGATTACACGGTGTTGATCAACACTTTTAGTCTCCGCACCGACGAGAATTATTTCCAGCGTGGACTTCTGAGAATGGAAACCAACGATCTAAGGGGCGCTTGCGAAGACTTCCACAAAGCCAGCAGTCTGGGGCATCCCGAAGCTTCAAAAAAAGCGGCAGAGATCTGCAAATAATCTTTTACCAGGAATTCTTCCGTTTAGCAAAGGTCTTAAAGGCGCTGAATTTTTTAAATTCACGGAAAGCTTTACTTTAAGCGGGGATTATAGAAACCCGTAAAGGATTCTTTGTTAACATAAAATGCCTGGATAATATCATTCAGGAATACAATAAATCTCCAGATCAGGTATTCCATTAACCTGCAATAGCAGGCTCTTCCTGGCTCTTGTCTATAGATAAGAAAAACAAATGCCGTCCTGGAAAATTCCAGGACGGCATTTTTCTATCTGCAAAAAACAAAGGATCTTATTCCTTGGTTTCCTTGCTTTCTTCGTCAGCAGGCTTTTCTTCGTCAGCAGGCTTTTCTTCCGCAGCGGGGGTTTCAGCTTCAGGAGCCTCTTCCTTTTTCTTGCGGGTAGTTTTGGCCTTGGGTTTCTCAGCTTTGGGTTCCTCCTTGGATTCTTCATCCTTAGGCTCTTCCTTGGGCTTCTCGGCTTTGGGCTCTTTTTTAGGTTCCTCAGCTTTCGCTTCTTCCTTAGCCTTTTCTTTCTCGTCCATGGCAGCCAGCTTTTCCTTCAGAGCGGATTTTTCGGTCTTCTCAATCTCTGACTTCAGGTTGGCAAGAACGCTCAGGTCACCAAGAGTGGTTTTCTCAATGTTGTCCTTGATTTTCTTCACGGCCGTCTTGGTAGACTTCTCTTTAGCCTTCCGTTCGCTGGTCTCGGCAGCCCTTTCAGATGATTTCACATCCTGGAAAACCTTGGTGTGCGATACAACGATCTTCTTGCTTTCCTTATTGAATTCAATCACTTTGAAGTCAAGGGTTTCGTCCATCTTAGCAGGACTACCATCTTCCTTCACAATGTGGCGGGTAGGCGCAAAGCCTTCCACACCGTAAGGCAGCGAAACGATCACGCCCTTATCGGAAGTCCCAACAATGGTCCCCTGATGTACGGAGTCAATGGTAAATACGCTCTCGAATACATCCCATGGATTTTCTTCAAGCTGCTTGTGGCCAAGGCTCAGGCGGCGGTTTTCCTTGTCAACATCCAGCACGACCACTTCAATGCTTTCACCGATCTTGGTGAATTCGGCAGGGTGCTTGATCTTCTTGCTCCAGGAAAGGTCACTAATATGAATCAGGCCGTCGACACCTTCTTCCAACTCAACAAAGATACCAAAGTTGGTAAAGTTGCGAACAGTAGCGGTATGCTTGGAGTTAACGGGATACTTCTCAACGATGTTTTCCCATGGATCGGGAATCAGTTGTTTGATACCCAGTGACATTTTGCGCTCTTCGCGGTCGAGCGTCAGAATTACGGCATCCACCTCATCACCAACCTTCAGGAAGTCCTGAGCGGTGCGCAGGTGCTGAGACCATGACATCTCGGAAACGTGTATAAGACCTTCTACACCAGGAGCAATCTCAATGAATGCGCCATAGTCGGCAATAACCACAACCTTACCTTTGACCTTATCACCTACCTTCATATTCGGATCGAGCGAATCCCAGGGATGGGAGGTAAGCTGCTTCAGACCAAGGGCAATACGCTTCTTGTTCTCATCGAAGTCGAGAATAACCACATTGATCTTTTCGTCAAGATTGACGATCTCTTCAGGATGGTTAATGCGTCCCCAGGATAGGTCGGTAATGTGGATAAGACCATCCACTCCGCCAAGGTCAACAAACACACCGTAGGAGGTAATATTTTTAACAGTTCCTTCCAGAATCTGTCCTTTTTCAAGTTTGGCAATAATCTCTGCCTTCTGAATTTCCAGTTCGGCTTCAATCAGGGCTTTGTGCGATACGACCACGTTTTTGTATTCGTGATTAATCTTGACCACTTTGGATTCCATGGTCTTGCCAACATAGATATCATAGTCGCGGATAGGCTTAACGTCAATCTGTGAACCGGGCAGGAAAGCCTCGATACCGAAGACGTCGACAATCAAACCGCCTTTGGTACGGCACTTCACAAAACCATTAATGATCTCGTCGTTGTCCATGGCTGCATTGATGCGTTCCCACGAGCGCAGTGTCCGGGCTTTCTTGTGCGAAAGCACCAGCTGTCCACTGGTATCTTCCTGGCTTTCTACATACACCTCGATGGCATCGCCAATCTTCAGGTCTGGGTTGTAACGCACTTCAGCGGCAGGAATAACCCCATCGGATTTGAAGCCAATGTTGACCACCACCTCACGGTTGTTCATCGAAACGACCGTACCATCGATCACTTCACCTTCGCCAATCGACTTCAGTGTCTCATCATACAGGCTTTCCATGCGCTGACGTTCAGCGGGGGAATAAGCTTCCTGCTTCTTGCCTACGGAATCCCAGTCAAATTCGCCGGGAACCTGTTGGGTGAATGCGTCGGTTTTTTTCTTGGGGGTTTCAGGTTTTTCTTCAGCTTTAGGCGCTTCCTTTACTTCCTCAGGGGAAGTCTCCACTACCTCTTCAGCAGGGGTTTCAGCGGTTTCTTCAGCAGGAGATTCAGCAACTTCTTCAGCCTTAGGCTCTTCCTTAACTTCCTCAGCAGGGGGCTCCACTACTTCTTCAGCAGGGGTTTCAACATTCTCTTCAGCAGGGGTTTCAGCAACCTCTTCTGCGGGCGTTTCTACTGCTTCGGACTGGTTTTCGGTCTGCTCAACAGGCTTTTCTGCCGGCTGCTCTTCCGAAGGGTTCAGATTTTTGTTTTCTTCTGACATTTAAAAAGGGTGATTAAATACTGTGGTTTTCCGGAGTTTCTCAATCATTCTCCGGAACAACCGGGTTAAACAATAAGTGAATTACAGGCCCTCAAAAGGGATTGCAAAGGTAGAATTTTTTCTACAAACAACAAACTATAAATCAGATTTTAAGGCCACCTTAAACCTCAAATACCAAGGGCTTCTTTACCTTTCCCTTTCCAATGGCCAGGTCAACCACCTCGATCATCTCGCGGATATATACAAAATCAAGGCCTTTGAGATATAAGGGATTGATCTCAGCCACATCCTTTCGGTTCTCTTCAGAAAGAATAACCGTCTGGATACCAGCCCGTTTTGCAGCAAGAATTTTTTCCTTGATCCCTCCCACAGGCAACACTTTTCCCCGGAGGGTGATCTCACCTGTCATGGCAACACCAGGTTTTACTTTTCTTTGCGTGAAAGCTGATGTGAGGGCAGCAAACATGGTAATTCCGGCTGAAGGCCCGTCCTTTGGGGTTGCCCCTTCCGGGATGTGCATGTGCACATTGTATTTTTCGAAAACCCTCGAGTCAATTCCCAGTGTGGGCGCCTTCGATTTCAGGTATTCGTAGGCCAGGGTAGCCGATTCCTTCATCACATCGCCCAGATTCCCTGTCAGCGTCAGTTGCCCTTTGCCCTTGCTAATGCTTACTTCAATGTAAAGGGTTTCTCCACCGGCCCAGGTCCAGGCCAATCCGGTCATCACGCCGGCCAAATCATGCAGTTGCGATTGATCGCGGGTATAGGTCGGCGCGCCAAGGATCTTTTCCACATCCTCTACCTTCAGGTTGGGATCCACCGTTTCGCCCAGCACGATCTCACGGGCTTTGGCACGAATTACCTTGGCAATGCGTTTCTCCAGTGTCCTCACCCCCGATTCGCGGGTGTAATCTTCAATGATTTTTTCGAGCACCTTCTTACTGAATTTCAGCTGATCTTTTCTCATCCCGTGTTCCGTAAGCTGCTTGGGTAAAAGATGCCTGCGGGCAATCTCAACCTTCTCCTCCACAATATACCCACTAAGCGGGATAATCTCCATTCGGTCGCGCAGGGCAGGCTGGATGTTCGACAGACTGTTGGCAGTAGCAATAAACATCACGTTCGACAGGTCGTAATCAACCTCCAGGTAATTATCGTAAAAGGCCACATTCTGTTCCGGGTCAAGTACTTCCAGCATGGCTGAGGAGGGGTCACCTGAGAAAGTCTGGTAGCCCACCTTGTCGATCTCGTCCAGCACAAACACGGGGTTACCGGTTTTGGCTTTTTTCAGGTTTTGTATGATCCTGCCCGGCATGGCCCCCACGTAAGTCTTGCGGTGCCCCCTGATCTCGGCTTCATCGCGCAAGCCCCCGAGCGACATCCGGATATACTGGCGCCCCACGGCCTCGGCAATAGATTTTCCAAGCGAGGTCTTCCCTACCCCGGGAGGGCCTACAAAGCAAAGGATCGGCGACTTCATGTTGCCTTTCAGTTTTAGCACCGCCAGGTATTCGATAATGCGCTCCTTGATCTTATCCAGACCATAATGATCACGGTCAAGAACACGCTGAGCCTTTTTCAGGTCAAATTTGTCTTTCGAGAATTCATTCCACGGCAATTCCACCAAGGTCTCAAGGTAGTTCAAATGAATGGAAAACTCCATGGCAGCCGGATTGATCCGCTGCAATTTAAGGATTTCTTTATCGAAAACATCCTTCACCTGCTTGCTCCATTTCTTGTTCCTGCCCCGCTCCTTCAATTCGGCGATCTGCTGATCATAAGGATTCCCTCCTAGCTCTTCCTGGATGGTTTTCAATTGCTGGTTCAGCAAGTAATCGCGTTGCTGCTTATCAATATCTACCTTTACCTTCGACTGAATCTGGTTTTTCAGTTCCACCATCTGCAATTCCTTCGTCAGGTACTCCAGCACCTTATTGGCCCTTTCGTTCAGGTCAAGGGTCTCCAACAACTTTTGCTTATCAGCATTTTCTATGTTAAGGTTGGAGGAGATGAAGTTTACCAGGAAAGCCGGGCTCTCTATGTTGCGTATGGCAAAGGCTGCCTCACTGGGCACATTGGGCGAAAGCTTCACAATTTGAATGGCAAGGTCCTTTATGGTGGCAATCAGGGCCTTGAACTGCTGGTTGCTTTTCACCCGAAGCTGGCTGTCGAAGCCCGCTACCCGCGCCTTAAAATAAGGTTCACTGGTTACCAGTTCCTTGATTTCCAGGCGTTTCTTGCCCTGTATAATCACCGTGGTATTCCCGTCGGGCATCTGCAGGGTTTTGATAATATTGGCATAGGTGCCAATGCGGTTAAGGTCTTCAAACTCGGGTTCCTCCACTTCAGAATCCTTCTGTGAAACGACTCCGATGACGCGGTTCTTTTTATACACCTCGCGCACCAAACGAATGGACTTGTCGCGGCTCACCGTAATAGGGATTACCACCCCGGGAAATAAAACTGTATTTTTTAAGGGAAGTATGGGTAAAATTTCAGGGATCTGCTCTGCAGCCATTTGTTCCTCCTCCTCTGCACTGAGCAGGGGAATGAATTCACTGTCGGCATCCATAATCTCTGAAAAAAACATGCTTTCTCGTTCAAAAAAATTATCCATAACAAAATTTTACGTCAAAATGTCATTTATAATGATAAAAAGGCAGCCCACCCTCAACATTCGGTGAGCCTTTTCCTTAAAGCCACCAAGCAACTCCCCTCAAACCAGCTGGTTATAAATCGAAGCAATTCCTCGGCGACATTTATTCTTTCATGCTTTATAATGGCACAACAGCCGTGCCAAGCGGCTTTTTATTGAAAAACCAATCAATTTGTCAGCCATAAAACAAAAAAGGTGCTTTGCAGGTTCAGCAAAGCACCCTGTTCTTTAATTTGAAAGTGCTACAACCTGCGGTAATTAAACGATTGATTGTAAACATTGCGCAGGATTTGTTCGTCCTGCTCGCCAAATTCAAGGCCTTTGCGGGCAAACACCCTTTGAGCAACCTGTACTGCTTTGTTTATATCGACATTGCTGAAGCCCGCCACGCTGCCCCAAGAGAACGAAGGGATAAAGTTACGCATAAACCCAGCCCCAAAGATCTGGGCGTTGATGCCCACCACCGTACCGGTGTTGAACATGGTATTGATGCCGCATTTAGAGTGGTCGCCCATAAAGGTGCCGCAAAACTGCAGGCCAGTGTTCACGAAGCTGTGCTCGGCATAATCCCATAAGCGCACCTCGTCATAATTGTTTTTCAGGTTCGATGCATTGGTATCGGCACCCAGGTTGCACCACTCGCCTATCACACTATGGCCAAGATAGCCATCGTGAGCTTTATTGGTATATCCAAAGATGACTGAATGGCTCATCTCGCCTCCTATTTTACAATAGGGGCCAATGGAAGATCCAGGATAAATCTTGGCCCCCATTCTAATCTTCGAGCCTTCGCCCACGGCTACCGGTCCCCTGAGGATAGCACCGTCCATGACCTGGGCATTCTTACCAACATAAACAGGGCCTTCCGAGGCATTGATAAAAGCCATCTCAAGCACTGCACCTTCTTCCACGAAGACCTGTTCGGGGGCGATAACGCGCACGTGCTCACCCAGTGCTTGGCTCTTACGCCCTTTGGTGATCAGGGCAAAGTCGTCGGCAATGGCCTGTTCGTTGAGCACTACAATGTCCCAAAGGTTAGTCAGTTTTTTTACCTCGGCCTTGGTCTCCATAGGGCTGACTTTTTCCAGCACCTCGGCATCCAGGTTGTCGATGTCCACATCCCGCAAACGGTGGGCGATGAGTGTATCTCCAATGACCAGGGTCTGGTTGGGTTTCAGTTTGCCGATCTCCTTCACCAGTTGCGCATCAGGCAGCACACTGGAATTGATCAGCACATTGTCCTTTTCCTTTACAAGTGGGTATTTACCGCTTAGATATTCCTCGGTCAGGGTAGAGGTTTTCGCCCCGAGATGCCTTTCCCATTTCTCGCGAATGGTCAGGATTCCCACCCTGATATCTGCCAGGGGGCGCAAAAAGGTAAAGGGTAACAGGTGTTCCCTGGTTTGGTCACCAAAGAGGATATAATTCATATTTGTTTTGGTTTAAAGTTCTTTTTTCAGGCTCAAAGACGAATAAAGGTAGAAAAAATTTTAAAAAAAAAGCCCTTAAAAAGGGCTTTCCTAAAAAGTATCGTGAAGAAACGCTAGTTTTCTTTCTGCTTGAGATGCTTCTGGTATTTGGTACGGAACTTATCCACACGGCCTGCGGTATCCACCAGCTGCTGCTTGCCAGTATAAAAAGGATGCGAGGTATGCGAAATTTCCAGTTTCACCAGAGGATACTCCTTGCCGTCTTCCCAAACGATGCTTTCCTTGGTAGCTGCCGTTGAACGCGTAATAAAGGCGTAGTCGTTCGACATGTCTTTAAAAACGACAAAACGATAATCTTTTGGATGGGTATCTTTTTTCATAACACTTGATAATTTTTTGAAGATCACCCGCTGCCTGAAGTGTTGAATCCCATGGCCCGGGTGTGACTTCAAAAGTTCTTGTTAAACAGCCCTTTTAGATGCTTTATTCTTTTTCTTTTCCTGAAAGCCTTCACGGCTTGTTTTTTCAGGACTGCAAAGATAAAAAATATTTTCTGAATAAAAAATCCCGCGAAAAAAGTTTTTTCCTTTTATATCCTGTATGCCTCGCCAGCTAATTTAAGGGATTAGATAGGTCGCTTCACCTTTATGGTTAATACGGAGTTAATACGGAGTTTATACGGTTTAAACCGTATAAACTCCGTATTAACTCCGAAGATGGTATGAATCCGATAACAAAAAAGCCAGTCGGAAAACAGGTTAATGATACTTATTATCAATTACTTACACCCGAAAACAAAAAATTGGGGCCAGCCTTAACGACCGGCCCCATAAAGGGAAAGATAATAAAAAAACTTAATCAAGGGTATGTACCACCAGACCGCTGCGTAGCTTGGGTTCGAACCAGGTGGTTTTCGGAGGCATGATGTTGCCGGTATCGGCAATGTCGAGCAATTGCTTCATGCTAACTGGGTAGAGTGCGAAGGCCACGGCCATTTCGCCGCTGTCGACGCGCCGTTTAAGTTCGCCGAGGCCGCGGATGCCGCCTACAAAATCAATACGTTTGTCGGTACGCAGGTTTTTAATGCCCAGAATCTCATCAAGCACGAGATTGGACAGGATGGTAACATCGAGTACGCCGATTGGATCGTTGTCGTTGAAGGTGCCGGGCTTGGCCTCGAGGGCATACCAATCCCCATCGAGATACATGCTGAATTCGTGCAGTTTTTCGGGTTTGTATTCGCTGGCGCCCTTGTTCGCGATCACAAAATACTTTTCGAGTTTGGCGAGGAACTCCTCTTTGGTTTGCCCGTTCAGGTCTTTCACAACGCGGTTGTAATCGATGATGGTGAGCTGGTTGTCGGGGAACACCACGGCCATAAAGAAATTGTATTCTTCCTGCCCGGTATGGTTGGCATTGTTTTTCTTGTGTTCAGCGCCCACCAAGGCGGCCGCGGCTGTACGGTGGTGACCGTCGGCCACATAAAATGCAGGCACCTCAGAAAAGAGTTCCGAGAGGGTCTGTACAGTTTCCTGATCATCAATTACCCAGAATTTATGGCCAAAGCCATCATCGGCCACAAAATCATACTCAGGAGCGTTTTTGGTGATCTCTGCCACGATGGCATCGATCTGCTGCACGGCAGGATAGGTAAAAAATACGGGCTCGGCATTGGCATTAACCACGCGCACGTGCTTCATACGATCTTCCTCCTTGTCGGGACGGGTCAGTTCGTGCTTCTTGATGTTACCGTTCAGGTAATCCTCAACGCCGGCACAGCCTACAATGCCATACTGGACCTTTTCGCCCCAGGTCTGGGCATATACATAGAAGTTACGGCTAACATCCTGCTTCAAATAGCCCTTCTCGATAAACTTCCTGAAGTTTTCAAGGGCTTTGTCATACACCTGCTGTGAATGCAGGTCGATGTCTTCGGGGAGTTCAATTTCGGGTTTCACCACACGCAGAAAGCTGTATGGATTGTTGCCTGCTTCGGCGCGTGCTTCTTCAGAGTTAAGCACATCATAAGGGCGGGACGCCAGGCCCTTAACGATCTCCTTTGGAGGGCGGTAGCCCCGGAAAGGTTTAAAAATTGCCATTAATCATTTACATTTAAGGGTTTAACAATCTTGACGCTGTTCCTGCTGATACCGCCCATAAACAATCAACTGGCGGGTTTTTCAGGCCCCTTTGCAAAGCCCGGTGAAATGGTTTTCAAACTATTCCACCGGGCTAAGCGCAGGTGTTAAAATTTTTCCGAAAGGAAAAAACGAACAGCCTTTTATTTATTTACTTATTTACCTGGAAGGTCTTGTCGCCTTTTTCAAAGAATGACACGATTTGCTTGGCAGCTGCCAGACCTGCATTGATATTGGCTTCAGCAGTCTGGGCGCCCATCTTCTTAGCCGTAAACACAACCCTTTCGGGGAATTTGGCTTCAAAATCGGCCCGTGTGTCGGGGGCGATGTCCGACACATAGCGGATATCGCCGCGTTCTTCCATCAGCTTCATCAGGCCTTCCTCGTCAATCACTTCCTTGCGGGCAGTATTGACCAGCATGCCATTTTTGGGCATTTGTTTCAGGAGGTCGTAATTGATGGATTTCCTGGTCTTGTCGTTGGCCGGAATGTGCAAGGAGACATACTGGCAGGTCTTGTACAAATCTTCGATGGTGTTCACTGCATTCACCCCATCCTTTTCGATATCTTCTTTTTTTACAAAGGGATCGAAGGCATAGATTTTCATTCCAAAACCTTTGGCGATGATTGCCACGTATTTCCCAACATTTCCATAGGCGTGGATGCCAAGGGTTTTCCCGCGGAGCTCGGTTCCCGAGGCACCATTAAAACCATTGCGAATGGCGTAAAGCATCATGCCAAAAGCCAGTTCAGCCACGGCATTGGAGTTTTGACCTGGTGTATTCATGGCCACAACGCCCTTGTCGGTACAAGCCTGAAGGTCGATGTTGTCGTAACCGGCACCTGCCCTAACGATGATCTTGATGGAAGGAGCAGCCTCAATGACCTCGCGGGTAGCCTTGTCACTGCGGATGATCATGGCATCAGCCTTAGCGGCAGCTTCTTTCAGCTGGTCAACGCTGGTATATTTCTCCAGCAGAATCAATTCATAACCCGTTTCATCCAAAACGGACTTAATACCGTTCACTGCCACGGGCGCAAAAGGCTTTTCGGTTGCAACCAGTACTTTTTTCATGTTATAAATTTTTTGGTTTATATTTCACTCAGAGGCCTTTATTCTCTCACCTTGCGTCAATCGGCGCCTTCCTTGTCATTCTGTTTGTTATGTACTTCCTGTTATTGAAGTGCAATCGTCACAGGAAAGGCAACAGCGGCGCAAAGCTTTTAAAATAAAGGTTTTAAAAGCCCTTTTCAACCATTACTTCGCGTGGATTTTTTCGAAATCCTGCATAGCCTGGACGAGGGCCTCGACGCTCTCGCGAGCCAAGGCATTATAAGTGGAAGCCCTGAAGCCCCCTACCGAGCGGTGGCCTTTCAGACCACTCATACCCCGCTGGCCGGTAAATGCCAGAAACTCGGCCTGGAGTTCTTCGTATTCGGGCTTGAATACGAAGCAGATGTTCATCACCGAACGGCTATCTTTTTCAGCCGTACCGACAAACATGGGGTTGCGTTCAATCTCGTCATACAACAGCTGGGCTTTTTCATGATTCATTTTCTGCATCACCTTAACGCCACCCAGTTTCTTGAGCCAACGAAGGGTTTCCAGGCAGGTGTATATGGGCAAGCAGGGCGGAGTATTGAACATACTGCCGTTGTCAATGTGGGTTTTGTAGTTAAGCATGGTGGGGGTCACACGCTCGACCTGGCCCAGGATGTCTTCACGAATGATGACGAAGGTAACCCCAGCAGGTCCGAGGTTTTTCTGGGCACCCCCATAAATCAGGGCATACTTTGATACATCAATCGGACGACTGAAGATGTCGGACGACATATCGGCCACCAGTGGCACCGGGCTGTCAAAATCTTCGGTGATCTCAGTTCCATAAATCGTGTTGTTGGTGGTGATGTGAAAATAATCGGCGTCAGCCGGGATCTTCCATCCCTTGGGAATATAAGTGAAGTTTTTATCAGCGGAAGAAGCAACAACCTCTGCTTCGCCGAAGAGTTTGGCTTCTTTGATGGCTTTTTTGGCCCAAACGCCGGTTTCGAGATAAGCGGCTTTTTTGCTCAGCAGGTTAAAGGGCACCATGTTGAATTGCATGCTGGCGCCGCCGCCCAAAAATAGCACGTGGTAACCTTCGGGGATATTCAGCAACTCCTTGAATAAGGCTACAGCTTCGTCCATAACAGCCTGAAAATCTTTGCTCCTATGGGAAATTTCCATAATGGACAACCCGCTTCCATTAAAGTCAAGAACAGCTTTTGCAGTGTTTTCAATCACTTCCCTTGCCAATACGGAGGGTCCTGCGCTAAAATTATGCTTCTTCATTGCGATTGGGATTTAAGAGTTATTTAAAAACAGTACTATGTTGAAATTTACCATTAATTCTTATGCTGTCCTTCTTATCCAGAGCAAAAAGGAAAACGACCGATAAAGTAAAACATCAGGAAACAGGGACAAATACGTTGTCCAAACGAACACACTATCTCCTTGGCAAAGTTGGCAAAATTATACCATACAAAAAAGAAAAACCGGCTGATTTATTGGTTTTCTTTAGGGGTTTCGTGGAGGGTTGAGGGGCACGAGTGCGGGATCGATACTGACGCGAGCGTCGACATCAGGGACCAGGCTCCAGCGGCCCTTTTGAAAGCGAAAGCCATCGAGCACATTGACCTCTGGGACGTAATACTGGAAGTTGCCCTGGAAGGTCTCGTGGGTTGGCGCCAGCCGGTCAAAGACGATCATAGGCACTTTTCGCCTTTTCCCCTGGGAAAACTCGGGCTCATATTTCAGGGTCATGCTAACCCGGGCGGAATACTCGAAAATGATCCTGAAGGGTTTGCGCTCGCTGCCATCGAACACCTGGGCACCAAAGACAGGACCTTCCTCTGTTATATGGAAAGGTTCGATCACCCTTTTTCGGGAAGCAGGATTATCGCCCTTCCAGCCCAGGAGGGTGTAATAGTCCTTGCGTCGGTGGCGCTGGTGGATCAGCTCATAATACCAGGCACCATACCATTCGTCCTGCCCCAGTTGGCGCGAGGATACCTGCGTCAGTGCATTGGTTTTATCGTGAAGCGGAAACAATTTTCCGGATTGTTTCCTGGTAGCGGAGGTTTGAATAAACCCGAAATACTGATAAGTGCCGTCGACCAGAGGCACGTACCAGGTGATGATTCTAAAGTCGCCCCTGGGATCGGTAAGGAAAGACACGGTACGGACCGAATCGAAAGGATTGGCGAGGATACTATCCATCAACAGGGCTTGTTCCAAAGCTTTCTGAAACAAAGCATTTTGTTCTAACCTAGCCTTGTCATCCGTAGGTTCGATAATTTGCATGGCCATACGATGCAGTGAATCTTCAAGCGCGAGAAAAGGATTTTCAGTTGGTGCCGGAGATTTCTGTGAAAAGGCCGGAGCAGCACCAAGGCAAAAGACTGACAATGCAAGGCCGAGCCTCAGCATACTGCGGGAAATTCTTTCAGGAGAGTGAAAAAGCATCAGAGGCCGAATTTTAAAATATTAGGATAAACGCTTATCTTCGTTTGGTTGTTGCAAAGGTAACAAGCCAAAGCCAATTTTTCAACGTACGACCATGAAACTGACCCTTGAAAGACGCATACAGGCCTTCACCTTGCTTGGTAAGGAGTTAAAGGCCATTTCCGAAGCCCTTGGGCGTAATAAGGGAGCGGCATTCAACCGTCAGGCCGTTCAAAATCTTTTTCAGGCGGCCAGTGAAACCCCGAATCATAACCCCTGGTTTAGCCGGGATAATGTCATCCGATCGTTTTCTGCCCTTGCAGAGATGCTTGACCAGGGCAAACTTGAACAGTGGATCGGAACCTACCCTGCCCTGGCATCAGCAGAACCTTTGACCAGGCGCCAAGTGGCCGTGATCATGGCAGGAAACATACCCTTGGTGGGATTTCACGATTTTCTTTGCGTATTAATGGCGGGAAACCAATTCCTGGGCAAATTATCCTCGCAGGACCCAAAACTCCCCTTGGCTGTCGGTGAGTTGCTAACGGAGATCGAACCCTTATTTCTCGAACGAATTCGCTTTTCAGAAAATCCCATCAGCGGTTTCGATGCGGTGATCGCTACAGGCAGCAACAACAGCGCCCGCTACTTTGATCATTATTTTGGCAAGCACCCCCATATCATCCGCAGGAACCGAAATTCGCTGGCTGTGCTCAATGGGAACGAAAGCCCCGAGGAGTTGAAACTGCTGGGTGAAGATGTGTTCTCATTTTTTGGGTTGGGTTGCCGAAATGTTTCCAAGCTGATGGTCACTGAAGGCTTTGACATCAGCCAGCTGGAAGAAGCCTGGTCGGATTGGAGAGTCATTTCCGATCATCACAAATATTTTAACAACTATGAATATTTCAAGGCCATCCACCTGGTAAACCGAACCCCGTTTCTTGATATGGGGTTTTGCCTGCTCAGACAAGATGCGGCCCTGGCCTCTCCTGTTTCCGTGGTCCATTATGAACACTATCCTTCAGAGGAATTACTAGAACAACACCTTGAAAGGGAGAGGGAAAATATCCAATGCATTGTTGGCAGGCCAAACACAAAAGGCACAGTTCGGGTGCCTTTTGGAAACAGCCAAAACCCTGGGCTTGGGGATTATGCCGACGGTATTGACACCATGGAGTTTCTTCTGAATCTTTCCTGAGCGGTCAGAATTGCAGAAAATTGATTTGCCCAAGACGATCCACCCCCTCAAGCCTAAAATGCAATTTATCAGGATCCTCAGAATAAGGTATCCTTACCCTGACACGTCCGTAAGAATCAGGGACCAGGTTGGGCACCCATAAAATCGTACGGGGGACTTCCTGATCGAAGTATTTGCTGGTAGAAATCCTGGAAATAAAGAAATCGCGGGTAACGTGATATCCCCTAAGTTGGTATTCATAGGAGAATTGGTGCTGATGTTCAGCCCTGCGGGTGTAGATTAAAAGGGCGCCATTGGCTCCCCGGCTGCCGAGTATAGCCGTGCTGGGTCCACGAAGCACTTCGATTCTTTCAATTTCAGAAACAGAAATGGAAAGGAAGCTATTGGCGTTGACCTGGACCTCATCAACAAAGAATATAGGTTCATTACTCAGCCTGATGCTGGAAGGGCCCCTCAGGGTGATTTCCCCATTGATAACCCTCAGGCCTGTCACCCGGTCACGAATGATATCGAAAACATTGGTATAATTTACGTTGAGGTCTTCCATGTAAATCACCTGATCGGGCGCCCCAAACATACTGGGACTGCTCATTTCTTCACCGGTGCTTGGGCGGTTGAAAAGACGGCTGAAGAATCCAGGGCGATCACGGCGTTCCCAATCAGGGCCTCTTTCAAGGGTTTCGTAAGGCCGGGTGCCGGGCCCTTTCACATAGGATGTGGTTTCACGGGTACTCCCGAAAAGATTTACTTTGTAAATACGGCCCCTACGGTCTCGTTCCACAGAGAGAAGCGCCGAAAAGTCTCCCTCATAATTCAGACCGGTAAAGGCAAAAAATCCCTGGTTGTCCGTTTTCGTTCTGAGGGTTTTACGGTCGTCGGTGTATCCCACTGAAACTTCCACGTTGAGTTCACCTGTTTCTCTGGCGGAGGAAACTGGTTTAACCTGTCCAGCCAGGGTAAGGCCATGCAATTCTTTAAAAAGTATCTCGGGTTTTTTACCATCCAGGAGGTCTTTCCAAACAAACCTTCTCCAGCCGTGTGTCAGCATCAGCAAATCAAGATCCTGCCTCCTTTCGGGGGTATCTTCTGCAAAATAATACCAGGGATCGGAAAGGGTGGAACCAAAGTCACTTGAAAGCAACAGATAGGTAGCAATATTCTGCCCATTTTCAGGAAGGGATCCAAACTTTTCAACTACCGATAACGAATAGCTGGCCTCGGATGGGGAAAGGTCGCTTGCAGTGTCAAACAGCAAATCTACAACGACAAGACTGTCACCCGAACTGAGCTCGTAATCGACTTCAGGAGTATCTTCCGAATCCAGGGATCTCCTGACGAATACAAGCCTTTCGGCCACGGGGGTATCGTTGGGGTCAAAGAGGGTAAAGTGAGCAATGCCTTCAGGAAAACGTTCTGCGGGAACTACCGTCTGGAAGCTTCCGTTTTTGGGATCCGCCTTTCCCATATAGCAAACTTGCCCACGGGTATGTCCAAGTAGCAGAAGCTCGGAGGACATATTCAGACTATTTGGATCAAAATTTGCATTCACCTGAATCTGAATATTCCCAGGGTCAGAATCGACACGCAACAAGTAGCCCTGGGTTAATGCTGCTGGTAAGGGTGAGAAAAGCGTTTGCCCATTACCAAACTCAACCTGGGCCGTATATGATAGAGCTGCATTGGGGGTAAAAGTGAAAGCCCCCATGCCATCGTGGTCTGTGACAAACTCAAGCACCTTCCTGCCCTGATCGTCAAGCAGGGTACCTTTGGCCTCCTGCCCTGCCCCCAGGGCATCTGCGGCTTTAAAAGCCAGGCGGTTTTCAAGTCCGGCCACCAGGTTGCCTCCTTCGGGGAAAAAGGCAAACTGCATGTGTTCCTTTTTTTCTTCAAGGTCAGCGTTGAAACGGGTGTTCTGACGGATCTCAGCCCTGGTGATATAATTGGGTTCATCAGGATTATGAACATAAATCTCCCTGAGAAAAATAAAATCCTTATCAAAATTATTCATCCAATTGGTGTATGCTTTCAACTGGTAACTCCCACCCTTCAGGGAATCGGGCAATTGGATATAACCACTTGAAAAGCCATTATTCAAGCGGAGTATCATAAAATCAACGACCTCATTGCGGGCACTGATCAACTCAACGAAAAGATTGGTGGTTGAAGTATCGGGCACATGGGTTTTGGCCGAAACAACATAGGCCTTCAACCAAACGACCTCCCCGGCCAGGTAGTTCGTTTTATCGGTGTCGATGTAAGCCTTCTGCTGAGGAAATGACTCATAAAAACCATTGATAACCTGATATGGGGTGTAGGCTTCATAACCAGAAGGGATTAAGGGCCCTTCAGCCATGGCCTGCTGCGGCAAAAACAATCCTGTTAAAACGGCAAGGTTGATTAAGTATATTAACGATCGCATGGTAATTCCTCCTGCATTTATGTTAATGAATTTTCCCTTCTCGCCCCCCTATCACGAAATATGCGTTTAAGTTACGAAATTTAAACCATTTTTAAAAGATTCGTTAACCTCGGCCCCTGAAAAAAAGGGCATCCAGCCTGACTATTTAAATAATTATAGTCAAAAGCCAACAATAACAACTAATCAAATGAAGAAACCAGTGATAAGAACCTTCGGGTTTTCTGGGGTGGAATTAATAATTGAGATTCACCTCAGACCAGATCAGTTTCCCACTACTATGAATGCCCTGCACGATAACCCTGGCATGTTTCCATTGTTCCCTGATTGGAAAGCCCATTCCGAAACGACCTCGTTCATCAGGCATGATTCCAGGCTCCCAAAAAAGTGTGTGCGTAATACCCCTTTCTTTTTTGTAATCAAGATGGATGCGTGAATTAAAGAACTCTCTGGGCGTGGCAAACCCAAGCAGGTTGTACTGAAACTGGGGGCCTTGGGTTGCGCCTCTTCTGGAATAGGCAATGATGACGCCATTAGCACCACGGGCTCCAAAGATGGCTGTACTGGGGCCTTTGAGGATCTCAATACGGTCTAGTTCAGTGGGCCTCAAATTCAACAATACCTCAGGGGTGACCACCACACCGTCCATCATGAAAAGAGGTTCATTGCTTGAATTAATGCTTCCTTCACCCCTAATTCTGATCTGGTTGCCAACAAAAGTGACTCCCGTTGCCTTTCCCCTGAAGACTTCAAGCACATTAGAGTAGTTCACAGAAACGTCATCCATGTATATAGTCTGGTCGGGGGTTCCATAAATGCTTTGAGTTTCCTGGGCAATTTCCCTGGCTTTGGAAGCCACGGCAAACACATTGGGATTGGAAACCCTTTCCCAGTTTTCGCCTCGCTGCAGTACCGATACGGGTCGGGTAAAGGAATTCATAGAGAAAGTACGGGTAGCCGTTTCAGTTCCATCCACCCTTAGCCTGAAGCCCCGGGGGCGACTTTCATTGGGCAGCCTGAATTCAGCTGTATAATAACCATTGTAATCCAGGCCTTCCAACTTAAAGAACCCTTTTTCGTCGGTTTGCGTTGAATAAACATCACGGCCTTCCTGCACAATGGCAATCTCAAGGAGTACCGCGGAGGGAATCTGGTCGGTATTCATAGATGTCAACTGGCCAGACAGAACCTGTCCCTGTGGTTTGGTGTATTGCGGTTGGGCAAATTCACCACTCAGAATATCCTTCCAATGAAAACGGCGCCATCCGTGTGTCATCATAATCAGGTCAAGCTTTTCAGCTGAATTGCCCTGACCCGGGAATAATGCCTGAAGGTTGGGAAGGTTGATGGATAGGTCATTTCTAAGCAATAACTCGGTAAGGATATTGGGGGCAGGCACATAAAAGGGATTTTCTGAGCCTTCCACTGCCAGGGACAGGTGAGCCCATTCCCCGCTACCTTCAACAAAATCCAGTCTAAAATCAACCTGGAGGCCATTTTCGTTACCCACCCGAACCCTGTTCAGGTCAAGATCAGGTTGCAAATGGTCGTTGTGATCCACAAAAATTAAGCGTTCGGCCACAGGGGTAGCCACTGCATCAAAAGCTGTAATCTGGGTTACTCCTGTGGGCAAGCGACTGGTTGAGAAGGTTGTGCTGAATTGTCCGTCAAGTAATTTGCCTTCTTCAATAAAATGGGCTTTCCCGCCAGATTGTGCAATGATAAAAACGTCGGCAGGCAAATTGAAGGTCGCTGGGTCAAATCCTGCCCGGACTTGAACCGAGACCTCTTCAGCATCGGCATCAACCCTTAGGGCATAAGCCTGCTGAACCACTTCGGGAAAAGAAAACATTTTTACGCCTTTGCCAGGTACCTCCAACTCTACCTTGTAAGTTTGTCCGTTTAGGGGGCTAAGCGCAAACAAACCCATTCCTAATTCATTGGTTTTGAAGGAACCCAAAATTTGTCCATCCGCATCCATCACTTTCCCCGTGGCTTGCAAGGGAGAGCCTGTCCCATCGGCAGCAAAGAAAGCTACCCGGTTTTCAACGCCGGCAACAAATTGTCCCCCTTCAGGAAACAAACCAAGTTGCACTTCCTCCTTTTTTTCTTCCAGTTCTTCATTGAAATTGCGGTTTCGCCGGATGTCTGCACGCCGGATGAAATTTTGCTCCATTGGATTATGAACAAAAATATCTTGCTCAAAAAATAATAACTCCGGGAAGTTCTGCATCCAATTGGTGTAGGATCTGAGTTTATAATTGCCTTCAGGCAAGGAATCGGGGAGGGAGATTTGCCCATACCCCAAACCGTCCTGCATCCTCACCAGGTGCAAGGCAACAGCCTGACCGTTCACATTAAACAGTTCAACATTCAGGCTGGTGCTCGAAGAATCAGGGATGTGAGAACCAGCCTGGACCAAATAGGCTTTGAACCAGATGTTCTCACCCGCAACATATTCCTTGCGATCAAGATGCAGGAAGACCTTTTGCTGTGGATATTCCAGGGTATATCTCTGGAGATTTTCAAGCACACTTCTTGTGCGGGTGCTTACCTGGGAAAAGCCCTGAAAAAAAATGAACAACAGGCTGAATAAAATCAAAAAACGACGGGAGATCATCATGGTAAATTTGTTTTTCTGGTTTTCTTAAAATATAACAAGGATTAGGTATGTTTGGTTGAATGCTTTGCAAAGGCACATCAAACATCCGATTATTTTGGCAATTTTCAAAAAGTTTTTGACTGATAAAATGCCCTGGTAAAAATCTTGCCTGGTAAGGGCTATGATAAGCAACTACTCCCGTCCTTGGATTTTGGTTTTTAAATGAATAAATTTGTGTTATCTGCACAAAAACAGGGGCTAAGCTATGTACAGGAGAAAAATCTTTTTGTTTGTCTTTTTGACCATGCTGGTGTCGGTTTCTTTCCAGAGAAGCCAGGATCCTTATGCAATAGCCCGCATGCAAATGGTTGAAGCACAGATTAAAGGCAGGGGTATCCGTCATAGGGGCACCCTTGAGGCTATGGAACGTGTTCCTCGCCACCTTTTTGTCCCTGCCGATCAGCGACCAAATGCCTATGCCGACAGGCCCCTGCCCATTGGATACGGACAAACGATTTCCCAACCCTTCATGGTGGGGTATATGACCCAGATCATTGACCCCCAACACCATTTCAAAGTACTTGAAATTGGAACAGGTTCGGGTTACCAGGCTGCGATACTGGCCGAAATGGTCGAGCAAGTGTATACCATTGAGATCATTCCTGAGTTGGGCAAGTCAGCTGGGCGGCTTTTGAATGAGTTATACAACAATGTCAGCATCAAGATTGCCGATGGATATTTCGGATGGGAAGACAACGGTCCTTTTGATGCAATCGTTGTTACGGCTGCTTCCGGAACCATCCCTCCGCCTCTCATTGAGCAGTTGAAGGATGGAGGAAAAATGGTCATCCCTGTGGGCTCACCTTATTTGACCCAGCAATTAATGCTTATCGAAAAGAAAAAACGGGGATACACCACCAGAAGCCTTATGCCGGTGCGTTTTGTACCCTTCAGAAGGAGTGAATAAATGCAAGCCGGCAACCCATTCCCAAGCAATGAAAAATGGTTGTTGATAAGCCTTGGGCTTCACTCAGCAGCCATCATTGCTTTTCAGTTGTCGCTTATGCAATTGATCTCTATCGTTCAGTGGCATCATTTTGCCTATATGGTCATTTCCATTGCCATGCTGGGTTTTGGGGCCAGCGGGACCTTATTGTCACTGACCCGCAAAAGAATCCTTCGTCATGCAAAATGGATTGTACCTTCATCGATGGCCCTAAGCGGCATCCTGATGATGCTGGTGTTTCCATTAAGTCGTGGAGAGATCCTTCGCTTTGATGTATTCCTTTTGTTTTCGGGCGGAGGAGGCTGGCTGAACCTGCTACTTACTTATCTCTGGTTTTTCCTCCCCTTCTTTTCCGGGTCGCTGGCAATTGGCATCATTTTTATTCAGAAAAGCAGCCGGATCGGAAACTTTTATTTTTCAAACCTGCTTGGTTCCTCCCTGGGCGGCATTCTGGCCCTGGTGATCATGAACTATTTCTTCCCCACCAAGGGTCCATTACTGATCGGTTTGCTGTCATTGGTTTCAGGTGCAATTCTTGCGGGGCGGATGGGGAGGTTGTTTTCAATACCCATAGCTCTCATTGGGCTTTTGCTGACAGTTTGGACACAGCCTGCTGAACCTCAAATATCAGAATATAAAGCCCTTGCCAAAACACTCCATTTGCCGGAAGCAGAGGTAAGTCTGAGCAAGCCATCCATTTACGGGCTAGTGGAAGTTGTTCATTCATCTGCCCAGCGATATGCTCCTGCGGTTAGTCTTAAATATGGAAAAGAAATCCCCGGGGGGCATTCCGTATTTGTGAACGGGAACTATTATGGACCGGTAATACCTTATGAAGTGTCCCGAACTGATCATATTCTTGACTATACCACCCAAATGCTTCCCTATCTTAACGGAAAGAAGGAGAGGGTGCTCTGTATCAATGCCGGCACAGGAGTCGTTATTTCCCATGCCCTTTCAAATGGAGCCCAACAGGTGGATGCGGTCATTGAGAATCATGCAGTGACAAAATTGATGAAGGGTGAACTCAGGGAAGAATCCGGTAATTTGTTTCATTTACCCGAAGTCGAGATCTATCGCATGCAGTCAAGGGCTTTCCTAACCAGGGAAAGCACACCAGATTATGACTTAATCGTTCTTCCTCTTTTTGAGGGATTTGGCGGAACCTCAGGGGTAAATGCCTTGCGCGAGGAATACAGCTATACTCAGGAGGCCTTTATTGAAATGCTGGAGCACTTAAAACCGGACGGGATGCTGGCCGTGTCTACCTGGCAGGATTATCCGCCCCGTACCAGCCTGAAAATCCCTGCCACCCTCGCCCAGGCAGCCATAGCAACAGGTGTAGAGAATCCCCGGGATCATTTGGCAGCCATACGGTCGTGGGGCTCCACCACTTTCGTATTGAAACAGGGTATCATCAATGCAGGTGAGCGTGAGAACATCAGGGCATTCTGCCAGGAAATGTTTTTTGACCCACTTTTGCTGCCAGACCTCAGAGAAGAAGAACGGCAGCAATACAACCTTTTGGAGGACATTCAGTATTTTGAAAATCTGGACAAAATCGTTGAGGGTGATTTTAAAGCCCTGCCAAATTACGGATTTGCCATTGAGCCTTCAACTGACGACCAACCTTATTTTTCCCAGTTTCTGAGGTTGAAAAGCCTGAAACACATTGCCGGGGTGTTTGGATGGGTGCAGATACCCTTTCTTGAACTGGGATACCTGACCCTCCTGGTAACATTGCTGCAGAGCATTATCCTTTCGGTGATTCTGATCGTTCTGCCTTTGCTTGCCCTGAAAAAAGCTACCTCAGGAAAAACCGCGACCCTGGTATATTTTGGTGCCCTGGGGATCGGGTATATGTTCGCTGAGATTATCCTGATTCAGCGATTTGTACTTTATCTTGGAGAGCCAGTATTTGCGGTAACCGCCGTAATCAGCACCATGATGCTTTTCAGCGGTCTGGGAAGCCTGCTGTCACAGAAAAGGCAAGCCAGCATTAGCCTCATCCGAAGGCTGGCCTTATTGATATCAGCCTTGTTGCTTATGGTTGGCTTTGGGCTTACGCCATTAATACGTTCAACCCTGTCTCTGGCAATGCCCTGGAAAGCATTAATCAGCGTGATGGCCATTGGAACCCCTTCCTTTTTCATGGGAATGCTTTTCCCATTGGGCATCCGGCTTCTGAGCAAGAAAGGAGAAAGCCAGATTGCCTGGGCCTGGGGCATCAATGCTTGTCTCTCCGTTATCAGCACTTCGCTGGCAACCCTCATTGCTGTTGAAAAAGGATTCCAGATAGTCCTCATGGCTGCCGGCCTGGCTTACTTTTTTGCAGCCTTAGCTTTTTCGCTGCAATTAAAAATATTTCCGAAAAAATCCGTTTCTTAGCGGCAAGAATTTATATATATGCGAACCCATATCAGCAGTCTACAGAACCCCCTGGTAAAAAGCCTCGTTAAGCTTCAGCAGAAAGCAAACGAGCGGAAAAGCACCGGTACTTTTTTGGTGGAAGGCCGCCGCGAGGTATCACTGGCCTTACGGCATGGCATTGTTGTGGAAAAGCTGATCGTATGCCCGGAACTCTATGTGCCTGATCCTAATTATCCCATTGACATTAAAAGCCTGGATGACAACCTGATTTTTGAGGTTTCCGATTCCGTTTATCGAAAAATCGCTTATCGCGAAGGGGTTGAAGGAATTCTTATGCTGGGGAAGGGTCAACCGTTGCATTTGGAAGATTATAAACCTTCAGAAAATCCCCTGATCATAATCCTTGAAGGGGTAGAAAAGCCCGGGAACCTGGGAGCAATACTCAGGACCACAGATGCTGCAGGCGTTGAGGCCATATTTTTTTGTGATTCAAGGACTGACCTTTACAATCCCAATGCCATCCGGGCTAGCCTGGGTTGTGTGTTCAGTCAGACGATTGTTGAGTGCAGCAGCAAGCAAGCCATTGAATGGCTGAAGGAAAGGGGCATTCCATATTATTCTTCATCGCCAGATACTGCCCATCTCTATTTCGATGTGGATTTCTCAGAACCTGCTGCCATTGCTTTTGGCGCAGAAGACAAAGGCCTGAGCAAAGACTGGCTCAAGGAGGCTGATCGCGTGATAAGAATCCCTATGGGAGGAATAATAGACTCACTGAACGTCTCCGCTTCTGTGGCCATTGTTACCTTTGAGGCGGTCAGGCAGAGAAGAATTAATCCCAGGCCCAACTAAGCGATTTTTGGGCCTATCGGATATTCAGAAAAATTCGATTCCTTCCTTCCCGAATTCACCCCGGGAAATGAGAGACTAATCCTATTGACTCTTTTTTCTCCTTTCCAGTTCGGTGCCCAATAACAGGAGCTCCCTTGAAGTCTGCCCGGCAACAGAGGTATTCTCTTCAGCCCGTCTGATGAGATAAGGCACCACGGTTTTGACAGGCCCATAAGGTATATACTTGGTCACATTGAAATCTTCAGCAGCCATATTATAACTGATTTGGTCGCTCATCCCCAACAGCTGGGAAAAGGAAATATGCGGATGGTTTTTGGGCACACCCAAACTGATCATTTTCTCTGCACCTTTTTGACAACTTATTTCATTATGGGTACCAATACACACGGCAACATCCTTTACATTTTCAATGCAATAAGCCACAGCATCATCATAACCCTTATCTGTACCTTGCTTATCGGAATATATTGGCGAGGGATAGCCTTTTTCAGCAGCACGTTCTCTTTCCTTTTCCATATATGCCCCACGCACCAGCTTCACTGCTGTAAACACACCTTTTTCCCTTGCACGCCTGTTCAGGTCTTTCAGGTAATCCAGGCGGTCGTGCCGGTACATCTGAAGCGTATTGTATATTAAGGGCTTTTCGCGGTTGAAACGGAAGATCATTTCCTCAACCAGTTCATCAATGATATTTTGGATCCAGGTTTCCTCAGCATCTACCATTACGGGGATTTTCGAATCATGGGAACGCTGGCAAATTTTAAGAACCCGTCCCCTGACCCGATCCCACTCCTTCTTTTCATCTTCGTTCAGGCTTTCTCCAGCCTGTACCTTTTCCAACAAGGCAAAACGGGCAACACCTGTAGGTTTGAATACTGCATAAGGAATGTAGGGATTTGTCAGTGCCTTGTCCATGGTGGCCAGAATCTGATCTCGGGTATAATCAAAGTCCTCATCCCGTTCCTTGCCCTCGGCGGAATAATCAAGTATGGTTTTTATCTTAGATCTTCCCAGTCGTTCAATGGTGGCATCACATGAATCAATGGTTTCACCCCCGCAAAAGTGGCTGAACACTGTCGGTTTAAGGGCCCAGCTTATCGGCAGTTTGGCTGAAAGAGCAAAACGGGTAAACCCTGCACCAATCTTAACCAGCCAGGGATTCCCAATCAAACGGAAAAGCCAGTAAGCTTTTTTCAGCTCCCAATTGCTCTTGTCGTGAAAAGCGACACGGGTATTATCAAATGCGAACATAGAAAAAAAATTTGCTGCAAAATTAAGGAATTCCTAAGCGGAAAAATAACACAATAAGAAAGTGTTTGAAAATAAATGTATAAATTGTAAAAGATTTGGCAGTTATAATATATTTGTTAAAAATTTGGCAGCCATGAGTCAAGAAGAACGCATGCTGAACCATCCAGTATTCTTCGAAAGCAAGGAAGAAAAGTATTTTGCAAAGTTTCTCGATTTCCATGTGAAGTCAGGGGAATCTGTTTTTGTGTTAACAGATCAGAACACACGTGAACATTGCCTTCCCTTGTTGCGCAAAAAACTCCCCGATGGGTTTCCCCTCAAGGTTATTGAAGTTCCTGCAGGAGAGAAGCACAAGAACCTGGAAACCTGTCAATCGGTTTGGGAGATTTTGACCGACAAGCTTGCCGACAGGAATTCGGTATTAATAAACCTGGGAGGTGGAGTTGTTTGCGATCTGGGCGGATTCGCCGCCTCTGTTTTTAAAAGGGGCATTCGATTTGTTCATGTCCCGACCAGCCTTATGGCCATGGCTGATGCCAGTATTGGTGGAAAAACGGGAATCGACCTCCACGGTATTAAAAATGTTATTGGCACTTTTGCACAGCCCCTGGCTGTATTTATCGACACGGAGTTCCTCCAAACCTTGCCCGAAAGGGACCTCAACAATGGCTTCTCAGAAATGCTTAAGCACGGGCTTATCTCAGAATATTCCTTTTTCAAGGAACTTGCTGAAGGCGGCCCGGAAAATGTCACCTCAGAGCAGATCAGGATCTCGGTGGAGATCAAGTCTGACATTGTCCAACGCGATCCCCTGGAACGGAATATCCGGAAATCCCTTAATTTCGGCCATACTTTAGGCCACGCCTTTGAGACTTATTCTCTGCTGAACGACGCAAATCCCCTCTTACACGGTGAAGCTGTCATCCTGGGGATGATGGGTGAAATCCTCCTGTCCGAAAGGATGAACCTCCTTGACGAGACTTATGTGGAAGAAATCCTTTCGGCTCTCTTTGATTTTGCTGTGTATTATGACTTTACTGAGGCTTCCATCCATTCAGTCATGGAATTTGTTCAGCACGATAAAAAGAGCCAGCGAGGCATTCCAGGTTTCAGCCTGTTGCGACGACCAGGACAGGTCATCACTGGTCAAGAATGCAGCGAAGAGGATATAATTAGTGTTCTGGTGGAGTTGAAAGAGATCCTTCAGGATCAGTAAGCCTGCATCATGGAAAATCTTTTGTTAGTCACAGCCCCGGAAGGGAACATTGTAAATGGCAAGGTATCTTTGCCGGCTTCAAAAAGCATTGCGAACCGGGTGCTGATCATCCGAGCATTATCCGTTCAAGGTTTCAATGTTCACAACTTATCGGATGCTGAAGATACCCTGATTCTGACCCGGGCCCTCGAATCCCTTGGCATCACACCTGACATCAATGCTGGCCATACAGGAACTGCCATGCGTTTCCTTACCGCTTTTCTTGCGACAAGACCAGGAACCTATTACCTGACAGGGTCCGAACGGATGAAAGAGCGCCCCATTGGCCCGCTGGTCAGCGCCCTGCAGCACCTGGGAGCAGATATTGAATACCAGGGAAAGGCTGGCTTCCCCCCACTCAAAATCAAAGGAAAGAGGCTCACTGGAGGTAAAGTCGACATAGATGCAGATACCAGCAGCCAGTTTATCACCAGCCTGTTGCTTATTGCCCCTACGTTTCAGGAAGGGCTGGAAATCACCCTGAAAGGCAAGCCGGTTTCCACTTCATATATTAAAATGACTTTAGGGTTAATGAGTTACTTTGGAATTGAAACACGCTGGGAACGTAACGTAATACAGGTCAGCCCTGGCCTCTACCAATCAAAGGACATCACTATTGAACCCGACTGGTCGGCCGCTTCCTATTTTTACGAGGCTTTGCTGCTGTCAGAAAAAGGGAAGATCTTCTTCCCGATGCTATCTAACGAAAGCCTTCAAGGCGATGAGGTCGTCTGGCAATGGTTCGATCATTTAGGAATTACAACTACTTTTTCGGCAGAAGGAGCAACAGCTGAGAAAACCAGGGGGCACCCCGAATTTGTTTCCTTTGGTTTCAATGAAAATCCCGATCTTGCACAGACCATGGCCATGGCATTTGCCGGCAGGAATATCCAAGCCGTGTTCAGGGGATTGGAAACCTTGCCGCTAAAGGAAACGGACCGCATCAAAGCCTTGCAGACAGAACTCGCCAAACTTGGATATATCCTTGCACCCCGTGAAGAAGGTATCTGGCAGCTTCGAAAGACCTCCTGGCCAGTGCTGCCAGGGGAGATTACCTTCCAAACCTATCACGACCACCGTATGGCAATGGCTTGCGCACCCCTTGCCCTTGTCAAAGGGCAGGTTGATATCCGGGATCCGGAAGTCGTGGGTAAATCCTTTCCAAAATTTTGGGAATGCCTGAGGTCAACAGGATTTAAACTGGTATACGAACCCAGACCAGCAAAAAAATAATGCTACCTTTTTTCGGTTAATCCCAAGGGGTCAATAAAAGAACGGACCGTGAGGGTCTTTTCATTTTCAGAATCCCCGTCATCAGGACTCGGAACAACGGTTAGAACAGGCACATCGGCCTTATCAATGATCCGTTCAGTGGAATTTGATGAAAAAATATCGGGGACCTGGATGTCTTTTTCAGCCACAATCAGAATAAGATCTGCATCAATCCCATCAGAAAAGTGCATTAATGCCTCTGCCCAGTCTCTATTAGGGTCTACACAAAGGTCTGTAGTGACCTCCACGCCGAGATCTGCAAAAGTGTCTTTCACCTTTTTCAATAAAGCTTCCTTTTGAAAAATTGTGGCCTTATTACGGGTCCCCAGAAATCCGAAGACCCGGATGGATGCTCCAAAATAATTGGAAAACCTGACGGCTTTCAGGATTTTCTGGGTGCTCTCCTGCATGAAATCAATGGGTAAAACAATATTTTTATAACCCACGTGATGATGAAGGTGTTTAACCACCATCACAGGCACATTGGCACTGCAAACCACCTTATAGGCATAACTCCCCATCAGGTGCTGAACCCCTTTCTTGCCATGGATACCCATGACAATAAACTCTGCCCTGATCCGGTCAGCTACCTCACTGATGGTGTTAAAAATGCTTCCCTCTTCTATCAGGTAGCTTACATTAAGCGCGGCGCGGCTTTGGATAAGCTTTATGTTCTCTTTAAGTTTTTGGGTGATTTGCTCTTCCTTGGGAGTCCCCAGCACATTTTTGCTCACAACGTGCAGCAAGACAATCTTATGATTGAATATTCGGGCAATTTCTGTTGCATGGTCTATGGAATAATTGGAAACCTCGGTAAGGTCTGTGGGAACAAGGATATGATAACGGGAAGAATCAGTCATCCAATTTGGGATTTGGTTTAAAAAAACTTATAAAAATAAAAAAAATGAGGGAAATCTTCAGGGCCCAGGGCAAAATAATCTAAAAAAAACAGTTTATTCCTTATCTTGCTTGGTATTCATTACGTTCAAAGGATCGATAAAGGAAGTGATTACCTTTGGATTAAATTCTGCCTTCGGAGTAATGCTCAGCACCGGTACGCAAGCCTGAAAAATGATCTCCTGGGCAATGGATCCAACAAAGAACTTCGGGAAATTCTTTTTTTGCTGGGTCATGATGATGACCATATCTGCCTCTATGCGTCTGGCAACCTGACAAATATCATGAGGAATATCTTGCCCTATCCCAATCAGGATTTCACTGGTGCATTTCACCCCGTGGCGTTCGATGGCATTCCTGACCTGGTTGATCTGGACATTTTTCTTAAGCTTCCTTATTTTTCCTTCTCCTGACATGACCGAAAGGAGGTGAATCGTTGCGCCAAAAAAGGTACCAAATTCCAATGCTTTCTGAACCTGTTTCTTCGTTTGCCCTGTGAGGTCGATGGGGACAAGGATGTTACGGAATGCCGTATAAACTTTGTCGCCCTTCAGTGTGATCACTGGGCAATTGGCTTCACGCACCACATTAAAGGTATTACTGCCCATAAAGCGACGGACGCGTTTGGTGTCACCGGCATCCCGCCCCATAATAATCAGAATGACATCCTGCTCAAGAGCGGTTTCAATGATCTTATCGTAAACTTTGCCTTTTTTTATGATATAAGAAATGGGGATACTGGTTCCTTTGCCTGAACGAGCCACCAGTTGGTCGATCTGATCAAATTGTTTTTTGGCCTGGTGCATTAAGCGGTTGAGGTATTCATCAGGAGAGATCAGCTTGCTGAATCCGGCTTCATCCTCAATAACAAATAGCATAAGGATCTCGGCATCAAACACCCGGGCAATGGGATAGGACTGTTCAAGAACGACCTCGGCCTGTTCTCCGAAGTCAACAGGAACAAGAATTTTGTTTCTCGCGTGGCTCATGATACCTCCCGCTTTAGAGACTTATCCTGCACATGGGGATGATTTTACCTCCTAAATAAGTCGTTCACCTTTACAAATATAGATATTTTTTCATTATGTTATTCTTTTTAACCACATTATTTTCTTCCTACGGAGTCCATTTATCTGCAATAAATTCTGGTTTATATTCGGAGATATATTGAAGAGATTTTGCCGGATTATCAGCAACATATATTAGATTTCTAAATCGATCGGAGGCAAAGCGCTCCTTGAACAGGCGCTCGAAAAAGACAATCAGTTCATCAAAATAACCCAGGGTATTGATGATCACCAAAGGTTTAAAATGAACCTGTAATTGTTTAAGGGTCACCAATTCAAAAAATTCCTCCAGGGTGCCAAATCCACCAGGAAGGGCAATAAAAGCATCGGAAATCCTTTCCATGGTGGCTTTCCTTTCGCGCAAATCGCGGGTAACAATAAGTTCATCAACACCATCATAAGCAATCCCCTTATTAAAAATCAGTTGGGGAATGACCCCGGTGATAAGCCCCTTCTCCTCTTTGACTGCAAGGGCAAGTGCCCCCATTAAGCCAACATGGGTACCACCATAGACTAATTTAAACTTCTCTTTCCCGATGAGGGTCCCCAGCAGGCGGGCTTCCTCATAAAACCTTTCATCCAGAAAATTACTTGAAGAGCAAAAAACGCAGATTCTCATAAGACTTCTATTTTACTATTATGTATGGCCTATTTCAACTGCCTGTTTTCCCCATAACTTCCCCTGCCAGGTATCCTTCTCTTCCAGCTTTGCCTCAATCATGGATATGATGTGGTCACTCCTGACCTTACCCCATCCGGGGCTTACCTGGAAAGGTGGGGGTACTTCGCCCGAAAGCCGCTCGAGGCTGATATCCGGCCTGAGGCGTTCAATAAACGACACGATGAATTCCACATACGATTCAAGAGAAAAAAGCTGAAAATGTTCCGGATACCCTTTATATTCATCCGCCATGGGGGTATCTCTGACGATCTGAAGCTGGTGAAACTTCAATGAATTCAGGGGCAGTGCTGAAAGGGTTTTAGCCTGCGACAGCATCTGTTCGCGCGTCTCTCCGGGAAGGCCAAATATCAGGTGCGCACCGGTATGCAAACCTTTGGAGGCAGTCATTTCAATAGCCCTTACTGAATCTTCGAAGGTATGCCCACGGTTGACCCGTTCCAATGTGGCATTATGACAGGACTCTATGCCATATTCAATAGAGATAAACCTATCGCGCGACAAGGCTGCAAAATAATCCAGTTTCTCTTCGTCAATGCAATCGGGGCGGGTACCAATAGCCAAACCCCTGATCTCTGGATGAGACAAGGCTTCCCCATATAGTGCTTTCAGATTGTCTAGCGAGGCGTGAGTATTGGTGTAGGCTTGGAAATAGGCAAGAAAAATCTCCGGGTTTTTGTAGCGTTTTTTAAGGAAAGCAAGCCCCCGATCGATCTGGGCAGTCACCGACAATCCTGTCTGGCAGTAGGACGGGCTGAAGGCTTCATTGTTGCAGAAGGCGCAACCTCCCAAACCAATGGTCCCATCCCTGTTGGGGCAACTGAAACCCGCATGAATGGAAACCCGCTGCAAACGGCTTCCATACATCTGCCGGCATTGATCGGCCCAGGAATTGAAACGCCTCCGGTTACCCCACGGAAAATCCATTGTCCTTTTTCAGGCAAAATTAAAGGAAAAAAAATCCTTTTTTTAAATAAATTATTTTTGATTATACATTTTCCTTAATTATTGTATTTCAATTATTTAGGATATTAATTTTGTTTTTTACATATATTTTTAGTACATTTGCATCCTTAATCACCTGTAAAAAAACTCAATGCATTTTATTGACATCCTGGTGTTTTCTGCATATATGCTGGTAGTCATTGGGATTGGTGTCCGGTTTCTTCTACTGAACCAGGGAGTGGAGGACTATTATGTTGGTGGCCGTAAGATCGGCAGTTGGCATATAGGTTTATCGGTGGTTGCCACCGATGTGGGCGGAGGATTCTCCATTGGATTGGGAGGCCTGGGATTTATCATGGGCCTGGCAGGCTCGTGGATGCTTTTTACCGGCTTGATAGGTGCCTGGCTGAGTGCAGTATTACTTATTCCAAGGGTCAAAAAACTTGAACAGACCCGCAAGTTCTACACCTTCCCCCAGTTCCTTGGCAGTTTTTACAACAAGCGTGTGGCGCTGGTGGCAGGAGTTATTTCTGCCATTGGATACCTTGGTTTTACCAGTTCACAGATCCTGGCAGGAGCAAAACTGGCTTCTGCCACCTTTATTCAGCTTAATATGCAAACTGCCCTGATCATCATGGGCGCTATTGTCATTCTTTATACCGCCATGGGAGGTATTAAGGCCGTGATTTACACCGACACGGTTCAATGGATTATTCTCATGGCAGGGTTAATCTTCATTGGGATTCCCATTGGTTACATCAGCGTTGGAGGGATGGAGGGAATACGGGCCGCGCTTCCGCCGCAATTCTTCAGCCTGGGAAACATTAGCTGGCAGCAATTGCTCAACTGGGGCGTGACCATCATTCCAATCTGGTTTGTGGGCATGACACTTTATCAGCGCATTTATGCTTCCCGCAACAGGCGTGAAGCTCAGAAAGCCTGGTTTGTGGCAGGGCTTTTCGAATGGCCGACTATGGCATTTATGGGCGTGCTATTGGGATTATTTGCCAGGGTGGCCATTTTACAGGGAATGTTCGAATATCTGGGCTATTCGGCCATCAGTGAAATCGATGCTGAAATGGGTTTGCCCCTGCTCCTGAGAACAGTTCTCCCTGTGGGATTGATGGGGCTAATGATGGCAGCTTATTTTTCGGCCATTATGTCAACTGCTGATAGTTGCCTGATGGCATCCTCGGGAAACTTCCAGACCGACATTCTTTCGCGCTGGACACGACATATTACAGGCAAAAAAAGTTTCCTGATCCTGTCACAGATCCTTACCCTTGTTTTGGGGGTTCTGGCCCTGTTGCTTGCATCGGTGATGCCCAACGTGCTTGAGTTAATGCTTTACAGCTATGCATTTATGGTCTCCGGACTTTTTGTACCAGTCATTGGGGCGCTGTTTATGAAAAATCCCTCCAGCAGGGCCGCTTTCTGGGCCATGCTTTTAGGCGGCGGGACTACCATTACCCTCATAGCCGGTAACTGGGATCTGCCACTTGGGCTGGATGCCAACATTTTTGGAATCAGTATTTCACTGGTCACTTTTTTAATTCTTAACTTGCATAAAAAATAAAACGGTATTATGGACTATTCAATTTACACTCCAAAAGATCAGATCACTTACGAACAGAAAAAAGAAGTCGCTGATTTCCTTTTCGAACATCTCGACGAATTTGGCGATGAGCACGATGCCATCATGCGTTGCATTGACTTTGCCATGGATGAAAAAACCAAGTTTGGCGGTTTTATCGTCCTTTCCAGGGACAAGGGCCAAATTACTGGCGCTGTGATAATCAACAAAACCGGCATGGCAGGTTATATTCCCGAAAACATCCTTGTTTATATTGCCGTTCATAAGGATTACCGGGGTCAAGGCTTGGGTAAAACCCTCATGAAGAAGACTTTTGATCAGGCCGAAGGAAGTATCAAACTGCATGTTGAGCCCAACAACCCGGCCCGCTTCCTTTATGAGAAACTCGGATTCACCAGCAAATATCTTGAAATGCGCTTAATGCGCTAACAACAAAGAATCATGGCAGAATTAAGTTTAAGCCGAAGCAAACTCCGGCACAATTTTGAATTCCTGCAAAACCTGCTGGAAGAAAATAATATTGAATGGGGTATTGTTTCTAAACTGCTCTGCGGAAACAAAATCTTTCTCAAAGAACTGATTGATATGGGTGCCAGGGAGTTGCATGATTCCCGCATCAGCAATCTCAAGCACATCAAGCAAATCGACCCCACTGTACAGACGGTGTATATAAAACCCCCTCCCCGCCGAAGTATCCGCAGCCTGGTCAAATATGCAGACATTAGCTTCAACACTGACTTTCACACCCTGGAGCTGATATCTCAGGAAGCAGTGAAGCAAAACAAAAAGCACAAGGCCTTAATCATGGTTGAGATGGGCGACCTGCGCGAAGGGGTGCTGGGTGAAAAACTGGTCGAGTTTTATGAAAAGGTCTTCCGTCTGCCAAACCTCGAGATCATCGGGCTGGGCACCAACCTCAATTGTTTGTATGGGGTCATGCCCTCGCACGACAAACTGGTGCAGTTGAGCCTTTACAGACAAATCATTGAATTGCGGTTTAACAGGAAGATGCAGTGGATCTCAGGGGGTTCCAGCGTCACCATTCCCCTGGTCTTTAAAAAACAGATTCCAGCGGGTGTCAACCACCTCCGGGTGGGCGAAACCCTCTATTTCGGTGCCAATCTCTTTACCGGAAAAACCATCAAGGGGATGAAAGATGACGTCATTACCCTGAAGGCAGAGATCATCGAACTTCAGGAAAAGCCCAAGGTGCCTGAAGGCGTGATGCAGGAAAATCCTTCCGGTGAAACGTATGAAATAAAAAACGAAGATTACGGAAAGACCTCGTTCAGGGCCTTGCTCGATATTGGACTACTCGATATTTCGCCTGACTTTCTGATCCCGATGGACAAAAACCTTCAGATTGCCGGTGCCAGTTCTGATATTCTGGTCATTGATCTGGGCACCAACCCCAAAAAATACAGAATGGGCGACTTTGTTCACTTCAAGCTGAAATATATGGGGGCTTTGGCCCTCTTTAACTCCGATTATGTAATCAAAAAAGTGGAGGACTGATCAGCGAATCCTGTCAGCCGAACGAACCAGTTCATCATCCTTCTTTATGGCGCGATTGGCCAAGAGGATCAGCACCATCGAAACCAGTGGCAGAAAAATGCCTGCACCATAACGGAAAGTCCCGCTGGTTAAACTCCCTGACAATTGATCAATAAAAAGGAAGGCTGTGACAATAAGGCCCATGTGAAGCAGGGTATTGAATTTCCCCAGCTGAATCTGATAACGGCGGCGTTTATACTGAAAAATGGTATAAAAGGTTAAAACCAGAATAACCAGCACCAGTGCCAGCAAAACAAAAGCCTGCCAATGGCCGGGAAGTTCTCCTGGAAAACCCGGGGCATAACCCAGCCCCAGAATGCCGAGAGACACGCGTACTTCCTCAGAAGAAAAACTTCCCAAGGGAAGAAAAATCAATAAGATGGCAAAAATGCCCACCAGCAATAAGTACAGGGTTTGAATGCGTTGCAGCATAGGTTTAAGGTTTTAAGGGGTTTCTGCAAATGCAAAATTAAAAAATTGATTAACATAAGGCCCCTGTTCCTGTCAAAACAAGAAAATTAAGCTCAGCGGCCAGGAAAAACGTTTATTATTTTTTTGTTATTACAATAATATTTATATTTGCACTTCAATTCCTGCATTCGTTTCAGAATTTTTCTTTTATATAATACCAATTGCCTTTGTTTAAATCAGGTTGCAGCCCAAGGCTGATGCACATCAAGTGTGCATGGCCAGTTTTCCTGCTAAGCCCATTTTCATATAAATAGTCGGATTGAAGGTTTCGGGCAATCCTGAACAAGGCAAAAACAACTTATTTATTCATATGATGTACGACATTGTTGCATTAAACAGTAAGCTGCTCACTGAGCTCCGAGAAATCGCCAAAGAACTGAAGATCAAACGAGTAGAGTCTTACAAAAAGCAAGACCTTATTTACAAGATCCTGGACGCCCAGGCGGTGATCCCTTCCGGGGAACCCCCCCAGGAAGATAAAAAACCCGGGAATTCAGGTCAGCGTCCCCGCAAACGTATCCCTGCTGGTTCCTCCACTGCTGAAAGGCGCGAGGAAAAAGACAAGCGTGAACAGCGCGAGCCGAAGGAAAAGGCTGAAAAGCCTGAACAACGTGACAAACAGCCCCCCCAAGCCAAAGCTGATCAGCCCGGCAAGCGTGACCAGCGCCAGCCGTCACGCGATCAACGGGATCAGCGCGAACAGCCCAACCGGGAAAACAAGCCCCGCGAAAACCAAACCCGCGAGCAGCGACCCGATCAACGCAGTCAGCGCCCACACTGGGAAAAACGCGATCAGCAAAAACCACGTGACCCGCAACGTAGCGGTGACCAGAAACCCGGGACGCCTTTTCAAAAGCGCGACCAGCGCCCCGGCGATCAGGATAAACACAACAAAGTCCGTCTGGAGGACGAGCTGACCAAGGAACCCACAACCCTGCTGGAAGAAGGGGAACAGAATAACGAACCCCGTGAAAAAGAAACCCGGGAGACACCACAGGAAGTGGAAAACCAACAACCGCAAAAGGAAGAACGCAAGCCTGAAAACGGTGAAAACCAGCAACAGGAAAAAGAAGTTTACAGACCCAAAGGATTTGACCGCCGCACGGGTGAACCCATTTATGAGTTCGATGGCATCATCATTGCCGAAGGCGTGCTCGAAATCATGCCCGATGGTTATGGTTTCCTCCGTTCCTCCGACTACAACTACCTGAACTCGCCTGATGATATTTATGTTTCTCAAAGCCAAATCAAACTCTTTGGGCTAAAAACCGGCGACACCGTTCGCGGAGGCATTCGCCCCCCGAAGGAAAATGAGAAATATTTCCCGCTGATCAAGGTTGAGAAAATCAACGGCCGCGATCCTGCCGAGGTACGCGACAGGGTGCCCTTCGACTTTCTGACGCCCCTGTTCCCCGATGAGAAGTTCAACCTTACAGGCCACTCCTCCGAGACGCTATCCTGCCGGGTAATTGACATGTTTTCACCCCTGGGCAAAGGACAACGCGGCCTCATTGTGGCACAGCCCAAAACCGGTAAAACAATCCTGCTTCAGGATGTGGCCAACGCCATTGCTGCTAACCATCCCGAAGTTTACCTTATTGTCCTGCTTATCGACGAGCGCCCGGAAGAGGTAACTGAAATGGCCCGCAACGTAAAAGCCGAGGTAATTTCTTCCACCTTCGACGAGCCCGCCGAAAGGCACGTAAAGGTTGCCAGCATCGTCCTGGAGAAAGCCAAGCGTATGGTGGAATGCGGCCATGACGTCGTAATCCTGCTTGACAGCATTACTCGTCTGGCACGCGCCTTTAACACGGTGGCCCCAGCCTCGGGCAAGGTACTTTCTGGGGGTGTGGATGCCAATGCCCTGCACAAGCCCAAGCGCTTCTTTGGCGCCGCACGTAACATTGAAAATGGCGGCTCGCTGTCAATCATTGCCACGGCCCTGATCGACACCGGATCGAAAATGGACGAGGTAATCTTCGAAGAATTCAAGGGTACCGGTAATATGGAGCTTCAGCTCGATCGCCGACTGTCGAATAAGCGCATCTTCCCCTCTATAGATATCGTTTCATCGGGTACCCGCCGCGAAGATCTGCTCCTGGACAGGGATATGATGAACCGCATCTGGGTATTGCGCAAATTCATCAACGACATGACCCCCATGGAAGCCATGGAGTTCCTGCTCGACCGCATCAAACACACTCAGAACAACGAAGAGTTCCTGATGTCGATGAACGGATAAAACAACCCCATCCAAACAAAACCATACCGCCCCGGGAAGCATCCCGGGGCGGTATTTTTTTATTGCAAGCCCTGACCAGGTTCATGGTTAATACGGAGTTCGAACGGAGTTTATACGGTTTAAACCGTATAAACCACGACCATGGTACCTCCCTGGTACGAGAATGTTATGAGATCACTGGAAGAAAAACAAGAAATAATTATTTAAGCTTACGCTTCTTTAAACGAAGGGAGTTCCCCACAACCACAATATCGGAGAAGGCCATGGCAGCCGCAGCCACGATGGGTGTGAGCAACCCGGCCATGGCAAGCGGGATAGCAGCTACATTGTAGAAGAAAGCCCAGAACAGGTTTTCCTTTATGGTCCGCAAGGTGGTTCGCGAACCTGTAAAAGCACGGGCCAGCAGGTCGAGGTTGCCCTTAAGCAGCACCACCTCGGCCGATTTCACAGCCACCTGTGTGGCATCGCTCATACTGATACCCACATCAGCGCGCGCCAGGGCCGGGGCATCGTTGATACCATCACCAACCATTCCCACGCGTGCTTTTTTGGATAAGGCCGTGATGACCTCCAGTTTCTGGTCGGGCAGTTGCTCGGCATAGATTTCTTCGATACCCAAAGCACTGGCTACTTCTTCGCATCGCTTGCGGCGGTCGCCACTGAGCAATACGGGATGTACACCTTTTTCCTTGAGGGTCCGAATGACTTCGGCGGCACCCGGTTTGATCTCATCCTCAATATCAATCCAGGCTGCAAGTTTATCATTGACCAGCAGGTAAACGTTGTGTTCATCCTCTTCGGTGACACCGGCGGCAATGGCATAGGATCCGGCCTGGAAGGTGGTGCCATCCTCAGCGGTGGCTTTCATTCCAAGCCCTTTCTCCTCTTTAACCGATGAAAAGGCGATCTCACCATTGTTACCAAAATGCGCCACCAGGGCTTCTGCAATGGGATGTGAGGAATGCTTCTCAAGGCTGTACAGAATTATGGCTGCTTCCTTTTGGCTGATGCCAAAAGTTTCCATTTTCTTAACAGAGAATTTCCCGGTGGTAAGGGTACCCGTCTTGTCAAAAACGATTGTTTCTATTCCGGCAAACTTATCAATGGATGCCCCCCCCTTCACAAGGATCCCGTTTTTTGCCAGTCGCCCCAAACCTACTACGACTGCAGTAGGTATGGCCAGTCCGAGGGCACAGGGACAAGCAATGACCAGGACAGCTACGCCACGCATCAGGGCATCACGGAAAGGCAGGTCGCTGAAAATCAGCCATCCTCCCATGGTCAACAGGGCAAGCACAACGACGGTGGGAACAAAAATGGCGCTGATCTTGTCGGCGAGGTTCTGCAATTTTGGCTTGTCCTGCTGGGCATTGCGCACCATTTCGATGATCTGCGAAAGCACCGTGTCCTTACCGGTGGCGGTGGTTCTGACCTTGATGTTTCCTGACACCAGGATGGTTCCTCCCACCACCTTGTCCCCTTCCGACTTATCCACGGGAAGGCTCTCACCCGAAATCATCCCTTCGTCAATACTTCCGTGACCCCAGTAAATCTCCCCATCCACCGGAACCTTATCGCCTGAGTTGACCAGCACTTGCTGTCCGGTCTCAATGAGCGAAGCATCCACTTCTTCTATCACTTCCCCGGATCCGTTGCCACCCATAACGATGCGCTTAGCGGTGTTTTTTTGCAGGCGCACCAGTTCATCCACTGCACTTGTGGTTTTCTTTACCGAGCGATGTTCGAGCATATTACCCAAAAGTACAATGGTAATGATGGATGCCGAAGTTTCGTAAAACATATAATCGTGGCCAAGGCCGTTAATGGTCCCGATCAGGCTGTACACAAATGCAGCGCTACTTCCAAGGAATATCAGCACATCCATATTGGTCACGCCTGCACGCAGGCTATTGAAGGCACTTCGCCCGAAATGCCAGGACCCCACGGCAAAAACCGGAAGAGTGAGGGCAAGTTGAAACAAGTCATTGTGCAGGATAGGCACAGGGATGAACATCGCCAAGATCAGTGGTACGGTAAAAATAAGGCTGAACCAGAATTTTTTTTCAATAGAGGAAAGTCCGTCTTTTTTCTTTTCTTCTCCTTCCTTTGGGCGCACCACAGAGTAGCCCAATGATTCAATCCTTCTGACTGCCAGCGGCAACCGGCCTTCATCAGGGAGTTCAAAGCGGACGGTATCGGTGGTGAAATCGGCCGACACATTGGCAAAGCCTTCCTTCTCAAGAGACTTCTTGATTCCGAGGGCACAATTGGTGCAGCTCATGCCTTCGACCTTCAGTTCGATATTTTTAAAAAGTTGTTCAGCCATACAGGTATTGAAATAAGGAGATATATGAATATAGAACAAGCCCAAAAGCTTATTGTTTGTTTACCGTATTTACAGATAAGGCCAGTTGTTAACTGTAAACGGTCAGGGTCAGCCGTCGCGGGCCACCGTGATTGCGGAATTCAGCAAGGCAGATGCCCTGCCAGGTGCCAAGCTTCAGGCGTCCGCCGCTGATGGGGATGGTCAGGGATACCCCGGTTAGGGCCGACTTCACATGAGCGGGCATATCGTCATCGCCTTCCAACGTATGGGTAAGGAAAGGCAAACCTTCGGGTACGATATGATTAAAAGTGGTCTCCAGGTCATCCATTACGGAAGGGTCGGCATTTTCATTGATACAAAGGCCTGCAGAAGTATGGTGGATAAAAACATTGAGCAAGCCGGTTTCAGGCATCGTGTCAAGGGCATTGACAATATGGCGGGTAATCAGATGAAAGCCCCTGGGATATCCAGGAAGCTGCATTTCTATTTGCTTGATCATTTTTTCAGGTTTATGGGATCTGATAACTCAAATTTCGAAAAAAATGCCGATGAATCAAAGCAATGCAGGACATAAAAAAAGGCACCCGGAAAAGGTGCCTTTGAAATTATACTTTAAAGACCAATTAACGAACGGGGATTTTAAGATCGAGGCCAATAGCAAACACCATATTGTTTCTTGCATAGGACTCAGTATGACTGCCAATTCCTTCGCCGTAATTGATGCTGATCTCGTCATCTTCGTACATGGTGTAAAGGAAGCCCAGGTTGATGTCGAGGTTGGGGGTAATGGAATACATTCCGCCAAGACCAACAGAATTGGTATTGAGGCTATGGCTCAGATCGTTCTGGTACAGCTCGTTCACACCGGTTTGTGTGCGCAGGTATCCAATGCTGAAAAGAAGCTCAGGGGTGATGTTGTATTCGGCACCCAGGGCAAACTCCATATAGTTATTGTCCATCAGCTCTTCGTTAGGCAGTGCCCTTCCATAGTCGGCATCTTTATCAAAATAATAATGTACGCCCCCGGTTAGGTTAAGGCCATCAACAGGCCGGAAACCAGCTCCAACGGAAAGCATAGCAGGCATATCGCTGCGGGTTTTTTCGCCATCGGGAAACATTCCGGTTCCATCTACCGCGGTTTCGTTTTCAAGTTCCAGTTTGGTTTTGAATTCATACTTGATTCCAATGTTGAAGCGCTCACTGGGGATCAGGCTGAATCCAATGACCGGGGTGAATCCGTTGCCGGTTTGCTTGGCATCCACTTCTGCATCGGCCGTTTGTGAATCCAGTACACTGGCAGTACCGATTACAATAGGTTGCTGTGCAGGTGGCAGGGTCGGGGCAATGGCGCGAAGGTAATCTCCAGGCTTCATCCAGCCAATGGGTGTATTGACCTCGATGTTTTTAAGATAGCCATTGTAAGTATTGTTGGCCATCACATAACGTCCACCACCAAAAACTGAAATCATATCGGTGAGAGCAAAGGAAACGCCCAATTGACCAGCAAAGAAAATAGAGCTCCCTTCAAAATAAATGTCATTCCGGTAACCCGTCACCCCAAAGGGCTGAAGAAGCGGAACCAGGGAGGCCACAGGAGCCTCAAAAGAAGGCAGGCCATTCTCGTATTCGGCACCGCCGCCACCACCAACAGGATTAAAGCCAAAGGAAAAAGCAAGCCTGTCGTATTTATACACAGCATAAACGCTGGGAAACAGGGGAGCCATTACTTTCCCTTCGTAAACAGAAGAATTTAACAAAGGATTCTCATTGGTAATTTCACGATTTTGCATAACTGTCTGGTTGCTCAGCGACAGGTAGAAACCATTGTTGAAGCTGGTGAGGCCGGCCGGGTTGAAATAAACAGCGTCAATTCCAAGGGAGGCATCACGGGCAAGCAAGCGTACGTAAGAAGCACTCTGGTTGGTATTGGTCATAATACCACCGGCAAGAGCCGTGCTTGAAAAAAGCACAACGGCCATCAACATGACAAGGATCTTTCTCATAGTTTTAATGTCTTTTGGTTTTTATTAAAACGGAGCGCTAAATTAGGACATTTTTCTGCATTAAACACGACAACAAAGACAATTTTAAAACAAATGTTGAATTTAAAAGTATCCATGATCGCTAATTCATTCAATAAATTTAAGTTTCGTTGATAAATACCAAATGCATAGCAAGGAATTTATTGCGTTTATTGTAATATTTTAAAAAAATAAAAAAAAGAACAAAAAATTTGCATTACGAAAACTTTCGTATTACATTTGTCTACGAAAACAATCGTACTATGACCCTTGAAAAGAAATTTCAACCAACAGAAAGTGAGCTGGAAATCCTGCAGGTGTTATGGGAAAAAGGAGAAGCTACCGTTCGGGAGGTGTATGAGGTGCTCGAGCAAACCCGTGACATTGGATATACCACCACACTGAAAACTATGCAAATCATGACTGAAAAGGGATTGCTTGGGCGCAACACCAGCAGCCGGACCCATGTTTATATCCCATTGATCACTCGTGAGAATACCCAACGGCAGTTTCTGAATAAAATGATCGACGGCCTTTTCCATGGGTCTGCCAGTCGCCTTGTGATTGGGGCGCTAGACGGAAGCAAGTTATCTACGAAAGAATTACGAGAAATACAAGACTATTTGAAGCAATTTGAAAACGGTGAAAAATGAGCCTGGTTGAAAACTTATCCCATCCGCTGATCAGTGCCCTTGGGTGGACCCTGTTTCATGCCCTCTGGCAGATTTTGCTCATTGCCCTTTTGTGGCGCAGTGCACTATTTATTGCACGCAGAGCATCAGCCAGCATTCGTTACAACATAAGCCTGATCGCCCTATTAAGCATCCCGGTGATCTGTGGTTTCACATTTTTTCGTCAATACGAGATTTATCAGGCCGCCTCACCCATTGTTTCCCTCGAATTTACGGATGGTGTTTATGCGGCCTCCAGCACAAACAATAATTATTTTTACCTGGTTCAGAAAAACTACCCTGGTTTTCTTTCTGGGCTTGATAACATCACCCCTTTTCTGGTATGGTTTTATTTTGCCGGGTTACTGGTCCTTTCGTTTTACACCATGGCAAGCTATGCCCGAATAAACCAGTTAAAAACCCGACAAATCAGCCCTATACCTAAGCAATTGCAGCTAAAGGCACAGTCGTTCAAAGCGCGGATGGGCTTAAAGCGAAGGGTGAAAATCTTTCAAAGCAGCAAGGTCAGTGTGCCGATGATGGTAGGATTATTCAAACCAGTCATCCTCTTACCCCTGGCTATGCTCAGCTCACTAAGCACTGCGCAGGTTGAGAGCATCCTGCTGCATGAATTGTATCACCTAAGGCGTAACGACCATTTTGTAAACATGCTACAAAACATCCTGGAGATCCTGTTCTTTTTCCACCCGGCCACCTGGTGGATCAGCCACCGGCTTAGGGAAGAAAGGGAGAATTGTGTGGATGAATGGGTGGTGGAATTTACCTCCACCCCACTGACATATGCCCAGGCCCTGATGACACTTGAAGAAAACCGCAGCACGACTATGCAACCGGTCGTTGCTGCGACTCAATCCAAAACCCTTTTATTAACAAGAATTAAAAACATTATGACCATGAAAACAAGAAACTTCAACCCAGGCCAAAAACTGGCCGCATTTTTGGTAATCCTGACTGCTGTCTTTTCGGTGGCTTGGATCAACCCTGGAATGAGCATTAATTACGGACAGCCGGGTATCGATTATGATCCGGACACTTCCATGGTACCTTACTACAGCAACATTGGCAGCATGGCACCCCAGGAAGAAGCCCCCGACACCCCCCCTGTCCTGAACACAGGCACAGAAGAGGCTAAAACATCGACGGATAACACTCAACCACGAAGGATTTACACAGAGGATGGCCAAGTTATAAGTTGGAATGAACTTTCTGAAAAAGACCGGGAAAAGATTCAGGTCGCCATGACAGAAGTCAGGCTTGCCATGCAGGAAGTGAACCAGGAATTGGTTGAGAAATTCAATTCCGGGGAATTCCAGCAACAAATGTTAAAGGTCCAGCAAGAACTGATAGCCAACCGGGATGTCTGGCGCCAGGCCATGGGAGAGGCAAATCTGGATACTAACGTTTACTTTAACCACGAAGAATTTAAGAAAGAGATGGAGCTTGCCCGTGAGGAAATCAAAAAAGCCATGGAAGAGGTAGGGCGTGAAATGGAATATATCGACTCGGAGGAGTTCCGTCAAGAGATGGAGAAAGCCCGCGAGGAGATCAGGAAAGCCATGGAGGATGTAGGGCGTGAAATGGAATATTTCAACTCGGAAGAATTCAGGCAGGAGATGGGAAAAGCCCGTGAAGAAATGAAGAAAGCCATAGAAGAAGGAAATATTGAAATGGAGTATTTTAACTCTGAGGAGTTTCGTCGTGAAATGGAAACCGTTCGGGAAGAAATAAAAAAGGCCCTCAAAGAAGTTAATCGCGAGATGGAATATTTTAATTCGGAAGAATTCCACCAGCAAATAAACTCCGAAGAATTCCGCCAGCAAATGGAGAAAGTCCGCGAAGAGATCAGGAAAGCCATGGAAGAAATTGAACGTGAGCAAAAAGAGAAAGAAGCCGAAGGGGAAAATAACGGATAATCCTTAAGCGAGTGTCACAAGGAAAGCCCGCCAAAAGTATCTGACCCATTTTAAAATAAAGAAGAGCCAACCCCTGACGGGTTGGCTCTTCCAATTTCAATGAAAAGATCTATCAGCTACCAAGGGTAGCCACCATTACAGCTTTTATGGTATGCAGTCGATTTTCGGCCTGGTCAAATACGACTGAATGCTCTGATTCAAACACATCCTCAACCACTTCCATTCCATCGAGGCCGAACTTCTGGAAAATCTGTTCGCCAATGGTGGTTTCACGGTTATGGAATGCAGGCAGACAGTGGAGGAACTTCACCTTGGGATTTCCGGTTTTCTTGATCACATCCATATTCACCTGGTAAGGCTTCAGCATTTTGATGCGTTCTTCCCACACATGATCTGGTTCGCCCATTGAAACCCACACGTCAGTATAAAGGAAATCACAGTCTTTAACGGCTTCTGCAACATCTTCAGTGATGGTGATCTTCGCACCGGTTTCCTTGGCAATCTCACGGCATTGTGCAACCAGATCTTCAGCGGGCTGAACGGCCCTGGGAGCAGCTGCGCGGAAGTCCATTCCCACCTTGGCTGCACCTACCAGCAAGGAGTTGCCCATATTGTTGCGGGCATCGCCCAGGTAGCAGAACTTGATCTGGTGCAAGGGCTTGTCGCTGTGTTCCATCATGGTGAGGAAGTCCGCCAGAATCTGTGTGGGGTGGAACTCATTGGTGAGACCGTTCCATACAGGTACGCCGGAATAAGCTGCCAGCTCTTCCACGGTGGTCTGGGCAAAGCCACGGTATTCAATGCCGTCGTACATACGGCCCAATACCCGGGCAGTATCTTTCATCGATTCTTTTTTTCCGATCTGGCTACCGCTGGGCCCAAGATAAGTGACCCTTGCACCCTGATCGTAGGCTGCCGTTTCAAAAGCGCAACGTGTGCGGGTGCTGTCCTTCTCGAAAATCAGGGCAATGTTCTTGCCTGAAAGACGCTGTTGCTCATAACCGCCGTATTTGGCCTTTTTCAAATCAAGCGAAAGATCCAGCAAGAATTTAATCTCTTTGGGGTTGAAATCGAGCAACTTCAAAAAACTTCTGTTTCTAAGGTTGTAAGCCATGGATGTCCTCCTTTTTTTTGTTTAAAATTAAATAATATTTTGTTGTCAAGGATTTTTGCGGATCCCTGTTCCCATAACAAAACTATGGAATTCCGATACAGTAAAGAACCCAGTCCTTGCTTCCGGCCTTCTCATTACCCGAAAATTACGGTTCCTGCATCCGGGTTTTCCAGCTGTGATGCCTCGGTAATGATTGCTTCCTTGCCACCGTTTTCAACAAATTCAATACAAGCCCTGACCTTGGGGGCCATACTGCCTTCCGTGAATTGCCCGTCAGCCAGATGTTTCTTAATTTCAGGGATGGATACCCGTTCAAGCTTCTGTTCGCCAGGCTTGTGAAAGTTAATGAACACATTGGGCACATCGGTCAGGATGCGGAACTCATCGGCTTTGATCTTATTGGCCAATAGTGAAGATGCCAGATCTTTATCGATCACGGCATCTATCCCGATCATCTTCCCTTTCTCGTCGACATATGCAGGGATACCACCTCCACCCACGGTGATCACAATGGTGCCTGTGCGGGCCAGCTTCTCCACGGCTTCCCAATTCGGGATGCCAATAGGCCTTGGCGATGCCACTACCCTTCTCCAGCCACGCTTGCGCGGATCTTCATGAAAAACCCATTCGGGCTGCTTGGCTTTTAATCCTTCCATTTCTTCCAGCGTATAAAAAGGACCCACGGGTTTGGTGGGGTTCTGGAATGCAGGATCATTTTTGTCGACCATCACCTGTGTCACCAGTGTAACGATGTTTCGCTTAATGCCATGCTCGGCCATCACATTCCGCAGCTGCTGCTCAATCATAAAACCAATAGAGCCCTGGGTCTCGGCAACGCAAAAATCAATGGGTTGTTTAGGAAGGCCGAATATGCGATGGCCAGCTTCGTGCTGCAACAGGACATTGCCCACCTGGGGGCCGTTGCCATGTCCGATCACAATATCATATCCAGTTTTGATCAGCCCCACCAGGTTCTGGCAGGTTTCATAAACGTTTTGCTCCTGCTCTTCAATAGTACCGATCTGGTCGCCACGCAGCAGGGCATTTCCTCCAAATGCTATTACCGATAGTTTTTTCATTATCAAAAATTTATTTAGCAAAAATTATTTCAAAAAAAATAAACCGGGATCCCTTTTTCGGGTGCCGGTTTAATGCTGGAATTAAATAACCAGACAAAAACCTGTTCATGCATCCCCTGGATAGTTCAAAACGATTTCTACATTAGCGTTCCCAATAACATCAGCCTTAATCGGGAATGCCGGCCATCGCCTCGAAGAAAATCAGGATACGTAAAACAGCCCTTTTCATCCAGCCTAATTCACTTTATATTAAGTGTTTATAAATAACATTGCAAAGCTATAAATTTTCAGTGAATTCCCTAAAGCAATTCATGCAAAAAAAGAGCATAAAAAAACCAGTTTTTCCTGTGGGTATCTCGCCAGATATTTTTTCGGAAAGCACAGATCATAATTATTTAATAATCCACAAAAACATAGGTCTGTTACAGCACCGGAGGGAAAGGTTCAAAATGCCATTCACCAGGTCATGGCTTTGTGAAAAACAATCCCTAATTTTAATCATTCAAACAAAACATTATTATACCTATAAATGACAAATCAAATCCTTGTATTTGCAAGCCTGGGAATAGCACTTTTGCTCTTTGCGTGGGGAAAAATACGCCATGATTTTGTGGCCCTTATTACTTTGTTTTTGCTGATTATAGCTGGTATCACAAAACCTTCGGAGGCATTTAATGGTTTTGGGCATCCAGCAGTCATAACAGTAGCTGCAGTGCTCATAATTGGGAAGGGCCTGGAATATTCAGGGCTGATCGATCTGCTTGGGAAATGGGTCAAGAAGATTGGATCCAGTTTATTGTTGCAGATCCTATTGCTTTCCTTATTGGTTGCAATTGCCTCGGCCTTTATGAATAATGTTGGAGCTTTGGCCATCATGATGCCCATTGCAATTCATTTGGCCCGAAAAAGCGGCAACCCTCCTTCTTACATTCTTATGCCCATTGCCTTTGCATCCCTTCTGGGAGGCATGACGACTTTGATTGGGACACCCCCAAACATTATCATCGCCACTTTCCGGGCCGAAAATTATGGGGAGCCTTTTGGCATGTTCAGTTTTACACCTGTTGGCCTGGTCATTATGATTGCTGGCATCGCCTTTATTACGCTCATTGGCTGGAGATTGCTACCAAGAAGAGCTGCAAAAAAGTCGGAAAAAGAATTGTTTGATGTGGATGATTACATTTCAGAAGTGGAAGTACCCAATGATTCTGACTTTGCTGGTAAACCCATTTCAGAGCTGTATGCCAAAACAACTGCAGACGTGCAGCTTCTTGGTATTGTGCGCGATAAGAAACGCATCCACGCGCCAAGCGATGACACTTTAATCTTTGGAAAAGATATCCTTATTCTTGAATCAGATGCCGATGAACTGGAAAGCTTTTTAAAAGACACCAAGTTAAAAATTGTTGGTGACAAAAAATTCAGAAAAGACGCCGAAGGTTCGGAAAAAATTGCCTTTGCAGAGGCTGTTGTGATGGCTGACTCAATCCTTATTGGACGCACAGCAGCCGATTTACACATGCGAAGCAGATATGGAGTTAACCTGCTCGCCGTTGCCCGCAGAGAGAAAAATATCCGTAAGCGTATTGACCATGTGATTTTCCGCAGCGGTGATGTACTTTTGTTTCAGGGTCGCGAACATTTATTGAATGACACAATTACCTCAATCGGCTGCCTGCCTTTGGCACAAAGGGGTCTGCGATTGGGCTATCAAACCAGGATTCCATTAGCCCTTGGGATTTTCTTCACTTCCATTGGTCTTATCATTGCAGGATTGCTTCCGGTTCAGGTAGCTTTTTCTATGGCAGCATTAGCAATGGTTCTAAGTGGGTTGTTGCCTGTTAAGGAAGTTTACCGTAGCGTTGATTGGCCGGTGATTGTATTGCTTGGGGCTATGCTTCCTGTGGGAGCAGCCCTGGAGGCTACCGGAGGCGCTGCCCTGATTGCATCGATGATCCTGGATTTAGGCGGGAGCATTCCAAACTGGGCCATCCTGACCCTTATCCTGGTCATCACCATGTTTCTTTCCGACATCATTAACAATGCTGCCACTGTGGTCCTGATGGCCCCCATTGCCATTGGTGTAGCCCATGGAATCGGGGCATCTATTGATCCATTCCTTATGGCGGTCGCAGTGGGGGGATCCTGTGCATTCCTCACCCCTATCGGGCACCAGTCAAACACCCTGGTCATGGGCCCAGGCGGCTATAAATTCACCGATTACTGGCGCATGGGGCTTCCCCTGGAAATCATTATCGTGGCGCTGGGAGTTCCTGCCATTATGTATTTCTGGCCGCTCTAGGTAAAGAGTTTTAGGGTTTTTGAATTACTGAAGGGGCGTAATTTGTCTTCTTTTTAATCTTCTTCCTTTTAAGCCCCTTCTAAGATTCCTCCACTTGGGTGCCATACCGTGTTGCAATGACACTCACAGTCAGAATCTGGAAGGCGTGAAAGATCATTAGAGGCAGTAGCATGATCCCAGCTGAAGCTGCATTCCCAAAAAGAACATTTGAGAATACCGTACCATGCACCAGTGATTTTTTGGTGCCGCAGAATACAGCAGTAATGCGGTCCTCCCGGTTAAACTGCAATAAGGTGGCCAAAAAGTAGATGGTACCATAAACCACGAAGAAAAGAATAATCACCAAAGCAGTGAGCAAACCCAGTTCACCCCATCCCAAATCCTTAAAGAGACCGGCGTAAAAGGATTCAGCAAAACTCTTGTACACAATCAGTAAAATGACACTTTTATCGAATAGGGTCAGTTGGCGGGAATATTTACTGGCCAAGGCGTGCCATCGGGGCTGAAGCAGCAGGCCAAGAGCCACCGGCAGGATGATCTCAAGAAACAGCTTCAGGTAGATCTGGGTGAAGTCATAATCACCCTGCTGGGACTGCATAAAAAGCCCCATCCAAAGCGGGGTCACTGCAATACCGATGATTCCCGACAGGCTGGCATTGAAAATGGCTGCCGGAACATTCCCCTTGGCAAGGGATACCATCACCACCGAAGAAGATACGGTGCTGGGCAAAGCAGCGAGAAAAAACACCGCAAGCCAGAGGGTATGCTGGTATTCATTCCGCATCAGGGGAAAAAACACCATAATGATCAGGGGAAACAACAGGAAAGTGGAAAGCTGAATCAACAGGTGAAGGCGTAAATTGCGCAGGCCACTGCGAATCTTTTCCCGACTGAGCTTTAACCCGTAAAAGAAGAAAATCATTGAAATGCCAATACTGCCAATGGTCTTGAGCGGTATACGGCTATCGGGTGACCCTGGCTCAGGGAACAGATAAGCCAGCAAAACCATCAGCAAAAGAAAGAAAATGAATTTGTTGTCTTTCATATACGTTAGGCCGGAAATACCATTGAAAGCAACAAAATTAAACTTCTTCCGCTACTATTCAGTAAAAATGTACATTTCTGCCAGCGATTTCACTGAGCGGTCGGCATAAAAATCGGAGGGATTGAAGATACGGTAACGCCCACCATCTTCCAGTTCATCCGTGATCTGAAGCAAGGGAACGCTGAAATCGGCCCTGTTAAACAACTCGGAGAAGCTGTAAATGGTGCGGTAGCCATCCATTCCTGCAAAGCACACCAAACCATTCCTGATCCAGGAGGTGGGATAGTTTCCTACATAACGGTCCATCACCTTGTCCAGAGAAATGCCCAGGAAGCCGGGGTTGGGATGATGGCCCATACCCATGCCATAAAAAATGGTTTTGTATTCCAGTTCACGATCAGCCGCCAACAGGTCATTGACAGGAATGGCCAGGGTATCGGCCAGGTTGATTAAAAGCTCGGGGGAATACAAAGGCTCCAGGTCACGGTCAATAGCGTAACCTTTTTTGTCGAACGACTTCACGGTGATCTTCACCGGGTTGATCAACTGCCTGTTTGAATAGAGATCACTGGCGACTACAAGTTTCCATTGTTTTTCAACCGGGTAATCCACCTCAATCTTATAGGGTTCAACCGGGGCCGACTCGGTAGCGATCAGAATCTGATGCGGGTTGATGGTATAGAAGATCTCTCCCCAGCTCAGGGAAACGGTTTCCCCCTTATCGTTCTCAACCACAACATATAGATCAATGACCGGAGGGAATTCCTCCTTATTTTTTTTCTGATGATTGAATGGGTGCAGCAGGTCGAACAGGGAATAACCCAGGTAGCGGTATGCCCCAGCAAATTCGTATTCACCATTGTCCAGCAATTTGGCTTCTCGCAATACTACCTCGCGTTTGTAGAACTGGGATAGGTCAACCACCCCGGTTTCTTCCACTTCACCCAGGACCTCAAGGGTATTGGGTTGCATGGCCGTTTCATCTGATTGATGATACATGCTGTTGCCATCGGGATCAAAGGGAAGGGAAGCCCCAGTGATTCCATCAAAAGAAAAACTCTTGCAGCCTGAAAAGAAAAGTCCGGCAGCCAGCAAGGCAGGAATGAAGAGACATCTTTTATAGTTCATCTGAAAGCGTTTTTAAGTATTCCGATATGAATGATTTTGCAATTCGGTGAGGCAAAATTAAGCTTATTTTGAAATCATACACCTTTTTTGACTATCATTGTACAAATATTCCATTGAATTGCGATGGCAAGAAATTATCGTCAATTAAAGCTGAACTACAAGATCTGGATCGAAACCGATTCTCACATCAGCATTCTTGGCGAGGGGAAATGGAAACTCCTTAAGGCCATCCGGGAAACGGGCTCCCTGAAGGCGGCAGTGGAAAGCATGGGCCTATCCTATAGGCAGACCTGGACCAATTTAAAGAAGATCGAAGAGCGCCTGGGATTTCCCATCCTTGAAAAAAGTCGCGGGGGCGCAGAAGGCGGCCATACCGCCCTGACGCCCCAGGGAGAAAAGATCGTTGACTTTTTCGACAAGGTATACAATGAATTTGAGCCTTCCGTAAAGGAAATATTCAGCCACTTGCTGGCTGAACTCAATGCCATCCATAAATCCAGGTAAATTTTTTAACTATTCGTTATGCCTTAATTTTCTGACACGAAACATGCCTGCCGATATGTATTTTTTTCAACTCCCTAAATGAATAACCGAAATTGTACCTCAATTTGAAAAATAAATAAATTAACAAGAATATGCGAAAATGGGTCATAATAATATCAATTCTTGCTGGATTATTTGTTTCCTGTCAGGAAAATAAGCGTAAAGAGGATAAAAGAGCAAGTCAGGATTCTCTTACCCTTCACATCATTCACGCGGGGAGCCTGACTTACCCCGTGCAACGCATTGCAGAAGCCTTTAAAGCGGAGCGCCCAGGTATAGAAATCCTCACTGAAGCCTGGGGCAGTAAAGCCGGCGCCCGGCGTATCATGGAAGTTGACACCCCTTGTGACCTCTTCCTATCGGCCGATTATATGGTTATTGAGCACATGCTGATTCCGGACCATGCCAGTTGGAACATCAAATTTGCTGCCAATGAAATGGCCATCGTTTACACCCAAAAGTCACTTTACGCCAATGAGATCAACCCCAGCAATTGGCATGAGATCCTGCTGCGCCCTGACGTACAAATTGGCCGCAGCGACCCCGACCAGGACCCCTGCGGGGTAAGGGCAGTATTTACTTCCAAACTCGCTGGCATCTATTATGAGGATGAGACCCTGCCCGACAAGCTCCTGCAAAAGGATGTCCGGAACATACGCCCTAAGGAAACCGATTTAATCGCCCTGCTTGAAACCGGGCAAGTTGATTATATCTTCCTTTACCGGAGCGTTGCCCAGCAGCACAACTTTCCATATTTGGTTCTTCCTCCTGAATTAAGCCTGGGTGACCCCGACCTGGAAGAATGGTATGCACAGGTTTCCACCCAGACCCTTGGAAGCAGCCCCGGAAGTACCATTACCGAAACCGGACAGCCGATGGTGTATGGAATGACCATCCCTGCCAAAGCGGAGAACATTGCCCTCGCAGAATCTTTTTCTGCCTTTTTGCTGGATCCTGATAAAGGTGGGAAAATACTTGAGGAACTTGGGCAGCCCAGTGTTGTTCCAGCTCCAAACCCATACTATGCCAGGCTGCCCGAAAGCCTGAAGGTTTTTGCCCTGCCGCCCAAAGAATAGAAAAAAGAAAAGTGATAAAGGGATGGCTGTAGCAGTTCTTGTGCTTGCAAAATCCTAGCCAATCTTGATTGAAAAACCTGCTGGAATGTTCAAACTTTGTAGTGGCTCCCGATGATGCGGAAAAATAACCTGGAAGGCAGAATTTTACTCAGAACAACGGCCAGCTTCTGATCCAACGAAG
>JAZBOS010000020.1 GCA_036351255.1 Bacteroides sp. | reverse complement strand
GTATTAAAATGCAAAGGTAAAAAAGATTGAAGTTATCCCTAGCCCTTTTTGATCAGGAGTTGAGAAAGAGCCAGGTTAAATATTCATAGTTCCTGGTTCAAGGTTTAAAGTTAAGGCCTAGGTTCAGGTTGAGGTTGAGAAAGGCTTTTTGATTTAAAAGGTGCCCCAAAATTGCTGATTAACGGACAAGCCCTGATACCCAAACCCTGATATCCAAACCCCGACACCATTGGATCCTTGATCTTAACAACGACAACCCTTTTATACTTCAAAAAACGGCGTCTTCATTTTCTTAAAGCCGATGTCTTTCAGGTGCTTAATCCCTTCCTCGAAATGATTCAGGATCTGCTCAGGATGATGGGCGTCAGTATTGACCATTACGGGAATATCCCAGTGGAGGCATTTTTCCAGGACGACAGGGGAGGGGAAGTACTCCTTGCTCTTGCCGCTGTATATCCCGCGGGTATTGAGTTCAACAATAACCCCTTTTTCTTTGATGGCCTTCAGCAGCCTGTCCACCAGCGCCTGGTACCAGCCTTCAGAGGTGCTGAACAGCTTTTCCTTGTTGTGCATCTTCGCCTTATCCAGATGACCAATAATATTTAGCGGCTGGGTAAGTACCATGGCAATGCTTTGTTCGAAAAAGGCCGTTACCGCCTTGCGGGCATCGCCCCCGAACACCTGCTCGATTCCTTTGAAATACCCTTCGGCGGGACCGTCAATAAACCAGATGGCATCTCCAGCCCCGGGCTTCACCAGGTGCACCGAGCCTATGCAATAATCCAGCGGGGTGTTCTGCATCCAGCCCCCAAAATCCTCCGAAATTCCCGGGATGTAGTCGATTTCCAGTCCCAGGTATAGTCTGATCTGTTCCTTATAGGCTTCTTTCAGCTTTTTTGCCCCGGCCACATATTCCGGGAAATCCTTTGCGGGAAGTGCCCAGGCGGTATTGAGAGGCAGAGGTGCGTGGGCCGAAAAACCAAAGGCCTCCAGCCCGTTTTCGATAGCCGCAAGCACATAGGCCTCCAGGGGTTCGCGGCCGTCATCGAAATGCGAATGCGTATGAAAGTTGTAACGGATCATTTTGAAGTTTAAACAGATTTGCCCGTCTCTTTGGCGTTTTGCGTCATCTTAATCATTGAGGTGATGATGTCGATTGCCACGATGTTCTCTCCACCCTGGGGTACGATGATGTCGGCATAGCGCTTGCTGGGCTCAATAAACTGCAGGTGCATTGGCTTTACGAAGCGCTCGTAATGTTCCAGCACGTCGATAAACGAGCGCCCCCTCTCCTGGATGTCGCGATAGATGATGCGCATCAGGCGGTCATCGGCGTCAGCATCCACAAAGATCTTGATGTCCATACGGTCTCTCAGCCGCGGGTTCTGCAGGGTCAGGATGCCCTCAAGGATCACTACCTCTCGTGCCGGCACGGGCACTGTCTCTTTTGCCCGCGCGCAAGTCAGGTAAGAATAAATGGGCATCGGCACTTCCTTGCCCTCGCGCAGCATATCCATATGTTTCACCAGCAGGTTAAACTCGATGGCACTGGGATGGTCGAAGTTGATTTTGGCCCGCTCCTCTGGACTCAAATGCCCATTATCCTTGTAATAGGCGTCCTGGTAGATTACCGAAACGCTGTCCTTCGGCAGGCGCTTTACCACCTTCTTTACCACCGTGCTCTTCCCCGAGCCCGATCCCCCTGCAATTCCTATGATCAGCATAATGTTGTTGTTTTTCAAGGGTAAAAATAAGCAAATCTCGGTAAGGAAGGAAGAAAAAAGCAAGGGGCGCGGAGCATGGAGCTCAAGGTTAAGGTTGAGGTTTAGGTTAAGGTTGAGAAAGTTTATTTGATTTTGGAATAAGCCTGCCTGCCTTCAGTAGGGTTTAACGAATTTAGATTTTTGAAATACCCGGAAACCCCTGATTAGCTTACCAGTCCAGGGACCTGAAACCTTTTGATCTTAACATAGACAACAATGACAACTTTGACAACACTTCCCCCGCTTCCCATGCCATTTTCTTATCTTTACTCCATGATTCATCACCTCAGCCGCCATCAGCTCAATTACCGTCATCAGCTCAGCCAGGAGCAGATCGATGTCTTCCTGGGGGAGCAGGAAGCGGCTGAGTTGCCTGGTGATAAGGCCCTGACGCTGAAGAAACTGAAGTCCTTTCTGGAGGTGACCGATGCGCTTCGGGAGGCGGGCATCGGCTTCATTCCCCTCAAAGGTTTTGTGCTTTCGCAGAAGCTCTATGGCGACCCCAGTTTTCGCTTCACCGGCGATGCTGATTTGCTAGTCAAACCCGGGGATATGGAGAAAGCCATTCGTTTGCTGCAAGAGATTGGATACCGCCCGGCCCTCTATCCCTGGCCTGCTGAACCCTTGAAAGCGCAAAAACTGATGCGGCTGCGCAACCAGTTCGCCCTGGAGAACCCCAAGTCCGGGCTCGATGTGGAGCTGCACTGGCGCCTGCTATACTATCCCGTCCTGACCCACGGGGAAATGAGCAGGATCGTCAGCAAAAACCTCGATACCATTACCCTTCACGGCCGCTCTTTCCAGGTACTGAACCGCGAGCTCGACCTGCTGTTCCTGCTCATCCACGGCGGGATGCACGGCTGGAGGCGCCTCAAATGGCTGGTGGACGTCCACGAGATCGCCCGCCAGAAATTGTTCGACCCCCAGCGCTTCATCCTCCTGGTTGAAACCTTCCGCGCCCAGCGCCTCCTTGGCCTTTACAACGAGGTCGTCAAGCACTGGTTCGATGCCTGGTATCCCTTGCCAGGCCCCCCCAAAACCAAGCCCTTCCTGGTAAAAACCGCCCTTGAAAAGATCGCATCCGACGAGGAAGGAGAGTGGCACAACCTGCCCGGCCTTTGGCGCTACTTCCGCTTCGTGCTTACCGCCTTCCCCGGCCTGTGCTACAAATGCCGGATCATCAGCTATGCCTGGCGCTCCCTCTGGATCAGCGGCGCCAAACCCCTG
>JAZBOS010000019.1 GCA_036351255.1 Bacteroides sp. | reverse complement strand
AGGGTCTTGCGTTGTTTGTCACCGTGAAAGCGAAGCCGAACTGCTGAAAAACGTGTATGACCACCAGGATCGCATCTCTGAACTGAGGCGTATTGCCGAAAAGAACCTGGCCACCGTCCATATTGAAGCAAAATATGCCTGGGACGCCGGCGCCACTGAAGAGGATATGAAGGATGTCCTGCAACTCATCCGCCATGCGCAATGGCGCTGGGACTGGGTTGCTGCCGCCAACGGTAAAGGCATTCACTCGCCTGCCGAAGCCCTCAGGGTATTGGGGACATCCATCCAGAAAGTAAATGAAGCCCGCATCATCCTGGCAACCATATTCATTAAATATGGCCACGAATATCCCGTTGAGCTGCCCGACATTTCCACCAAGGAAAAAGCCCAACGGTATATTGGCCTTGATCCCGAAAAAATGCGCCAGGATAAGGAAGAATGGAAAGAAAGAGTTTTGCCGCAATGGCTTAGCGCTTTGTAATCGCGGCACGCAACAATAGAGGAAAGCTGCCCTGACCTGCGGGGCAGCTTTTTTTTTAACAGGATCATGACACCCCTTTCTGAATACCCCTCTAACACCAAACACCTGACAACCAACACCTAGCACCCGAGACCCAATCCCTGATATTTACTGGCTGAAGGAAATTTCCTTCATTGGGAGTCCTGACAGAGTCCTATGAAGGTCGTACCATGGTCGTAGTTTATACGGTTTAAACCGTATAAACCCCGTCTAAACTCCGTATTAACTATGAGCCAGATAGCTTCCTGGAAACTTTATTTCCTGAATCCAATGACTACTGACCTAAGGGAACATTCCCTTCGTTTCACAAAGTATCAGCTGATAAGCAGGGTTTTCGCAGCAATAATAAGGGCACAGAAAAGGGCTGGAATAAAGGCCGGAAGAACCTATAGAGCAACGAAGAAAAGTTAATCCGCTTTCGTTAAGAAAAGGCATTCAGAAACCCTTTGCTGACTTTAAAAGGTTCGATCAGGAGTTGGCTTCGTGAAAAAACAAAACCTGATTACTCGATATTGACCCCTGCCACAGCTTCAGAAATGTTAAGCAGGGTATCGCCGATCTTTTCGCAGGATGAGACCAGCTTGTTGAAGTAGAAAGCGCTTTTAACGTGGGCCACGCCCTTCTCAATGTCTTCAATGACCTCTTCGGCTACGGCATCCCTGAAGCCGTTGATGCGCTCTTCCAGTTCAATGGAGCGGGACAGGTTCTGGAGTGCAAAGGCCTCTCCCTTTTCCATATTTTCCAGCATTTGTTCGAACGCATCGTTAGTGAGTTTGAACATTTCGAACAACTCACTGCGCTGGGCGGGAGTGAAATACACTTTTTCCTCCTTCTTCTTGGCCAGCAGGGTGGACATTTTAAAGCACACATCTCCGATTCTTTCAACCTCGGCACATACAAGGCGCATTCTTCGGAGTTCTTCTGCTGAATGACCGCTCAATTGTTTTTTCGAAATTTTGACCAGGAAAGTGGTGATTTCCACTTCTACGCGATCGGTAATTTCTTCATATTTGCTGACCCTCTCCCTGAGATCTTCAAATTCCTTTTTGTCGGTTTCAATGATCATGGCGGGAATGAAGTTAAACATCCTGTGCGAGAGTTCGGCAAAACGCTGGGTTTCTTTTTTGGCCTGAAATACAGAGAGTTCCGCAGCTTGCAGAAAACCGCTGCTGAAGAATTCCAGCTGGGGACGTTCGAATTTTTTGCCTCTTGAAGGCAATATATATTCCACCACAATAACAAAGAACTTCAAAAAACCTATTAGCAGGAAAGTATTGATTACATTGAATGAGGTGTGGAATATCGAGAGCCCGATGGGCACCATGGTCGCGGTAGAGAATGGGGAGGCCAGCCCGGATTTCACCATATAATGGTCAATTTGCCCAATGAAAGGTTTAAAGATAATGAGCATCCATATCACCCCTATAATATTAAAGAAAGTATGGGCAAGGGCGGCGCGTTTGGCCTGGTTGTTCCCCATCAAGGCGGCCAGGTTGGCGGTAATGGTTGTGCCTATATTCTCGCCAAGAACGATGGCAGCGCCATGTTCGAAGCCGATCCAGCCATTGTTGCACATAACCAGGGTAAGGGCCATGGTGGCGCTTGATGATTGGAGGACAATGGTCAGCAGGGTCCCGATGCCCAGGAAAATCAAGGTGGTATAAAAGCCATAATCCGTCAGGCGTCCCAGGGCCTCAAAGATCTCTGGATTGCTATGCAAATCAGGAACAGACGATTTAAGAAATTCCAGCCCCATAAACAAAAGAGCAAATCCCAGGAGGGTTTCGCCGATGGAGTTGAGGCGCTCGCGGGCCATCATCAGAAGGGGGAAACTTATGGCAATCAGGGGCAGTGAATAAGCAGAAATGCTGACCTTAAATCCCAGCAGAGAAATGATCCAGGCCGTGGTGGTGGTTCCAATATTGGCGCCCATGATAACGCCAATGGCTTGGGTAAGATTGAGCAAGCCGGCATTGACAAAGCTGACCACCATAACCGTGGATGCCGAGGACGACTGTACCAGGGTGGTAACAATCAGCCCGGTCAAAACACCCATAAAACGGTTGGAGGTCATGGCACTCAGGATGGAGCGCATTTTATCGCCAGCTACCTTTTGGATGCCGTCGCTCATGGTTTTCATCCCAAAGAGAAACAGGCTGAGCGATCCGAAAAGAGTCAGGAATTGATAAAAGCCAAAATTCATAGGTCAGGTGTTAATTCCTAAAGGGGCTCAAAATTACATAAATATGCCTCTATTGGGTATTGTTAACAAAAACTTAACATCAACCCCTTGTTTATGAGCCCCAATTTACGAAAAAAATAAAAGGAAGGAATCTGTTTTGGCGCAATCTTTTTACATTTATAAAAAAAGCGCAATCAATCAATTGCGCTTCTCCTGGATTAACCCTATATGGCCTTATGGCTTAGTGCATCAGGTATCTTTTGATCTCCCGCTGGTTTTCGAAAACAATAACCTCATTGCCCCGGAAAGATATTCTTAACCCCCTTTTCCTTTTGTTGTAGATGTACCAGTCGGAATGGGAACGTACCATGGTAAATTGGAGTTTATCGCGACCCAGCATGTTCCGCTTAAAGAAAAGGATGGCATTGTTTTCCTCAACGATACGGTATTCTCTGTCGAGCTCAATCAGATTCCCCGACTGGGAGAAATGCCTGCGAAAAAATAAACCAGGCACATAAAACCCACCGGGTTCAGGAAGAATCCTCGTTGAGAAAATCAATCCCTTATGCCTGAGTGTTGAGTCGGTCCACGAAAGGGTATACTTATTGAGGAGTCCTCTTTCAAAAGTCAGGGTCGTATCGGTGATCAGGAGGTTGGCTGTCCTGACCCAGGGGATCAGGCCCAGATACTCAATTTGATAGGTTTCTGCATCACGGCGGTAAATCACATTCCGAAAGTTACGCCGGTCGGTTTCCTGAATGGTAAAACTGGCTGCAGGGTCGACTTGAAACAAGTCGGGTATCAGCAGGGAAAGATTCTTGTTGAGGTCATAAAATAGCCCGTTGCCCAGGTAAAAGCCCAGGGTACGGTAACTTTCCTCCTCTTCTGTCACTGTTGAATCGGGAAGCACAGCCCTATCGGTCTCTCTGATCAAGTCAAGCCTTATCTGGTAGACATCAAATGAGGGTTGAAGGGCAAGCGGTTCGAAGGGAACCCGCTGCAGCTCGCTTAGAGCCGCCTTGTCGAGGGTAGCACATCCTGGAAGGAATAGAACAGTAAGGGCAAGAAAAAAAACTCCTTGCCGAAACGTTTTCTTTGTTTTCATGGGTTAGGTGTTTTGTAATGGTTAAGAAATAAAAAAGATTAATAACATATGAAATCTTATTATTTCTTAACAAAAATTATACCTAAAACACGCGGGGTACAGAAAAAAGCAAGAAAAAAAATTTGAAGGGATCGGCCAGTGTTTTCGTGGCTTAAAGTTTGATAATTTTTCGGGAAACCGGATTTAAGTCCTTCCCTTCTGCCCGAATGAAATAGATTCCTGACTGCAATCCAGCAAAGGGAATGGTAAGAATCTCCCCTGCAATCAGATCCTGCCTGGGCAAAGCCAGTATCCTGTCTCCAGTCATTGAATAAATTGACACCAATAAATCAGGAATATGTTCGCCGGCCTGCAGCACCAGGCTTTCGCGCACGGGATTATTGAAAAATATTTCAGGGGTATTGACTTCAAGCTTCCTGAGGTTGACAGAGATTTCCCCTGTTTTAATTTCCATGGTTACGGGCAAATGATCAGACATTCCGTAAAGGGATTCGATAACAGCCTGCGGCGCACTGGTATTGGTGGGGTAAATTACCGACTGGTTAAAGCGGGCTCCATCCTGCCCCAGCGCCTGGTAAGAGTCATCAATGTATTTAAGTCCATAATATCCCTCCATGACGGCATTTGAAGCCAGGATAAGGTCGTAGCGGTCGTCGAGGCCACCACTCACAAAGCAATCGCTGCTGCTGGACCGGGTACTCTGCGTGTGGTATGCGGCAAAAGAAGGATTGTTGTACCATTGCCCGGGCTGGTCGACCGGGTCGTAAAACCGGATGGCCTCGTTGGGATGATAGGTAAGGTGCTGAAATGCCTGTTCGTAGGAGGAGTTCATGTTAAAATCGCCCATAAAAAGGAGGTTCCCACGAATATTGTTGGCATTGATATAAGCCATCACGGCCTGGACTTCTGCCGTTCGGGTTTGCTGGTCATCGGCCGTGCTGCCAGCCTTCAAATGAGCTACAATGGCAGTAAGAAATATGGTGTCGCCTGCGGCCAGCATCTCCTCATCGTTATAGAAGAGGGTATACAGATTAATGTCGCGCATGATGTTGCCCACTACCGCCTCAAAATACAGACTAAACTTATTGTGGTCGTAATACAACATGTTAACGATGGTGGAATTCGTCGAGTTGGTGTAAGTAGCAGCACTAAAGCGGTCATTCCCTCCTGCGTTCAAAACATTATCAAGGATCCTGTCGGCATTATGCTGGCCGCGGCCCAATTCGTTCACGGTAAAAATGTCGGGCTGAACATAATTGATAATGGTTAACAGGTTTTGATCCTTCACATCCACATTGTTATTCTGGCTATCACAAAAGGAAGTGTTGATGCCGTAATAAAGCAAGTTGTAATGCATTAAAGTCAGGGTATCCTGAGCCAGGGCAAGCCCGTTAAAGGCAAGGAAAACCAGGGCAATCAGTAGTTTTTTCACGAATAAGGGGGAGACAAGTAGGGTTCAATAGCAGTCAAAAAAGGGGCCTTTTGGGCCCCTTTTCCCTGCGTCAGCTCATACGTTATTATTTCTTAAGGAATTTAAAATCCTTACCAAGGTACCTGGCGGTTTCACCGAGCATTTCCTCGATACGGAGCAACTGGTTGTACTTGGCAATCCTTTCGGAACGGCAAGCAGACCCCGTTTTAATCTGGCCGGTATTCAAAGCCACGGAGAGGTCGGCAATAAAAGTGTCTTCCGTTTCGCCTGAGCGGTGGCTCATCACCGCGGTATAGGAATTGCGGAAGGCAAGATTGACGGCTTCGATGGTTTCGGTCAGCGAGCCTATCTGGTTGACCTTTACCAGGATTGAATTTGCCACACCCTTCTGAATGCCTTCGGAAAGACGTTCAACATTGGTTACAAAAAGATCGTCACCCACCAACTGTATCTTCTGGCCCAGTTTATCGGTCATGATTTTCCAGCCGTCCCAGTCATCTTCAGCCATCCCGTCTTCGATGGAGACGATGGGGTATTTTTTCACCCAATCGGCCCAGTAATCCACCATTTGGGCGGGGGTCAGTTTATCACCCGTCGACTTGTGGAGATGATAAACATTTTCTTCGGGCAGGAAGTATTCGCTGGAAGCGGGGTCGAGGGCAATGTAAACATCTTCGCCAGGCTTGTACCCTGCGTTCTCAATCGCCTGGAGAATGACCTTGACGGCCTCTTCATTCGACTTCAGATTGGGCGCAAAACCGCCTTCATCGCCAACGTTGGTTGAATAACCCTGCTTTTTCAGCACAGCCTTCAGGTTATGGAACACTTCGGCACCCATTTTTATGGCATGTGAAAATGATGAAGCACCAATGGGCATGATCATGAATTCCTGAAAATCGATGGAGTTGTCAGCGTGTGAACCTCCATTGATGATGTTCATCATGGGGATAGGAAGCATATTGGCATTCACTCCACCAATGTAACGGTAAAGAGGCTGTCCTGTTTCGATGGCGGCGGCTTGCGCAACGGCAAGTGAAACGCCCAGGATGGCATTGGCACCAAGGTTGCCTTTGTTTGGGGTACCATCCAGCTCGAGCATGGTTTTGTCGATCTGTGTCTGGTCAGTCACATAAAAACCTTTCAGTTCGTTGTTCAGCGTATTGTTCACATTGCCGACAGCTTTCAGGACTCCTTTGCCCAGGTAGTTCATTTTATCGCCATCCCTGAGTTCAACGGCTTCGTGAACGCCTGTGGAGGCGCCTGAGGGAACCGCAGCGCGACCCAAAACACCATTTTCGGTGATTACTTCCACTTCCACAGTGGGATTTCCCCGTGAATCGAGGATTTGTCTTGCATGAACATTAAAAATTGCACTCATAATATTTTGTTTTAATTAAAGGTCGAATCAGGGAATAAAATTACAAAAAAGTATATCTAAAAAAAAGAAAAGGATAAAGTGGCACAGCCAACTTTATCCTTGCAATGAGTTTTCCGTTCGAAGACAGCGATTACTTTTCAGTATCTGCTTCAGGCGTATCTTCTGCGGGCGTATTATCCTGAGGAGTCTCGTTGGTTTCAGCCTTTACCTCTTTAGCCTTAGGCTCTTCAGCCTTAGGTTCTTCAGCCTTAGGTTCTTCAACAGGCTTTTCTTCCTTGGCTGCTTTGGGAGCGGCTTTTTTAGTTGCCGTGGTATCTTCATCAGATTTCTTGCGGCGACCGGCGCGACGAGTCTTACGGGTCTGATCGGCATCGGCTTTCTTCAGCAGATTGGGGTTGTAATCCACCAGCTCGATCATACACATCTCAGCGCCATCACCCTGACGAAAACCAGTCTTAAGGATACGGGTATATCCACCCGGGCGGTCGGCCACTTTCTGGGCAACCTCGCGGAAAAGTTCACTGACAGCGTATTTGTTTTCCAGGTAACTGAAAACAACCCTGCGTGAATGTGTGGAGTCTTCCTTCGACTTGGTGATCAGGGGCTCAACGTATACCTTCAGGGCTTTGGCCTTAGGCACGGTAGTGTTGATGCGCTTATGAAGAATAAGGGAAGCAGCCATGTTTGAAAGCATAGCCTTGCGGTGTGCTGATTTTCTTCCCAGATGATTGACTTTCTTTCTGTGTCTCATTTCTGTTATTCCTTATCTAATTTATATTTCGCGAGGTTCATTCCAAAGCTGAGGTTCTTCGACTTGATGAGTTCTTCCAGCTCGGTAAGCGATTTTTTACCGAAATTGCGGAATTTCAGCAGGTCATGCTTGTTGAGGGCAACCAGGTCGGCGAGGGTTTCCACATCAGCGGCTTTAAGGCAGTTGAGTGCCCGAACCGAGAGGTCCATATCAACCAGTTTAGTCTTCAGCAGCTGGCGCATGTGGAGAGAGGTTTCATCAAACTCCTCACTGGCTGCTTTTTCCTCGGTGTCGAGGGTGATCTTCTCATCAGAGAACAGCATGAAATGAACGATCAGAATTTTGGCAGCTTCTTTCAGGGCCTCCTTCGGGGAAATGGAACCGTCGGTAAGAATCTCAAGAACCAGTTTTTCGTAGTCGGTTTTTTGTTCCACACGGTAGTCCTCCACAAGAAACTTCACGTTTTTGATGGGGGTAAAGATGGAATCGACAGCAACAGTCCCAATTACCGGGTTCAGGGGTTTGTTTTCCTCGGCAGCGACATAACCACGTCCCTTTTCAATGGTAAACTCCATCGAGAGGTTTACGCTGGTTTCCATGTTGCAAATAACCACATCGGGGTTCAGCACCTGGAAATTGGCGAGGGAAGCATTGAGGTCACCGGCAGTGAGCACTTCCTTGCCAGTAAGGTTGATGGAGAACTTTTCGTTTTCCACCTCTTCCACTTGCCTTTTAAACCGGATCTGCTTCAGGTTAAGGATGATCTCGGTCACATCTTCGACAACGCCCTTAATGGTTGAAAATTCGTGATCAACGCCTTCAATCCTGACCGAGGTGATGGCAAACCCTTCCAGCGAAGACAACAGGATCCTCCTGAGCGCATTGCCAATGGTAATACCATACCCGGGTTCCAGCGGACGAAATTCGAACTTGCCGAAGCGGTCGTTCGATTCGAGCATGATCACTTTATCCGGTTTTTGAAAAGCTAAAATGGCCATTATTGTTGGTTTTAATTTTTAAAAAGATATTGATCACTACTTGGAGTAAAGTTCCACGATGAGCTGCTCCTTGATATTCTCAGGGATGGCTTCCCGCTCGGGGATATTCAGGAATTTACCATGCATGTGTTCCCCGTCCCATTCCAGCCACGAATAGCTGCTGGGCCTGGCTGCCAGAGAGTCAACAATAACTTCAAGGCTTTTCGATTTTTCGCGAACACCGATGATATCACCGGGTTTTACTATATAGGAAGGAATATTGGTCACTTCACCATTGACGGTGATGTGGCGGTGTCCTACCAATTGACGGGCGCCACGGCGGGTTGGGGCAATTCCGAAACGGTATACCACGTTGTCGAGGCGCGATTCGAGCAAGCCCAGAAGGTTTTCACCGGTAATGCCTTTCATGCGAACAGCTTTCTCAAAGGTATTCAAGAACTGGCGTTCGAGGAGGCCGTAGGTGTACTTAGCCTTTTGTTTTTCAAGAAGCTGAACACCGTATTCCGACATTTTCTTACGTTTCTTGGTCTGTCCGTGCTGTCCGGGGGGGTATTTCTTTTTTTCAAATGCCTTGTCAGCGCCAAAAATGGGTTCACCAAATTTGCGCGCAATCTTTGTCTTAGGGCCTAAATATCTTGCCATGGGTAATTATTCTTTTTTTCAAATACAAATAAAAACGGTTATACTCTCCTTCTTTTGGGAGGACGGCAGCCATTGTGCGGCAGCGGGGTTACATCCATGATCTCCACCACTTCAATACCTGAAGCATGCAGGGTGCGAATGGCGGATTCACGGCCGGAACCGGGTCCTTTCACGAAAACCTTCACTTTGCGAAGGCCAAGGTCATATGCTACTTTTGCAGCATCGCCAGCAGCCATCTGTCCTGCATAGGGCGTGTTCTTCTTCGAACCCTTAAAGCCCATCTTACCGGCAGAAGCCCAGGAGATTACCTGTCCGTTTTGATTGGTCAGCGTAACGATGATATTGTTAAAAGAAGCGAAAATGTGAGCCTGTCCATGAGGCTCAACCTTTACAACTCTTTTTTTGACGCTTCTTGCGCCTTTGGTTGTTTTTGCCATTGTTAGATTCTGTTTTTGCTCTGATCAAGGGGCACAAGAGGTACCCACTTCAAAAAATGATGGATTACTTCGTTGCCTTTTTCTTGTTAGCAACAGTCTTTTTCTTCCCTTTACGGGTACGGGCGTTATTCTTGGTTTTCTGTCCCCTGAGCGGAAGTCCGATACGGTGGCGAATACCACGGTAGCAGCCAATATCCATCAGGCGCTTGATGTTCATTTGAACTTCAGAGCGCAGCGAACCTTCAACCTTATACTTTTCGTTGATGATGTTACGAATTGCAGTGACCTGATCATCGTTCCATTCTTCAACCTTCATCGATTGGTCCACTCCGGCTTCGTCAAGGATCTGGGCAGCTGTGCTACGGCCAATACCATAAATATAGGTAAGGCTGATAACGCCTCTTTTGTTTCTCGGAATGTCAACTCCAGCTATACGTGCCATATGTTTTTACCTTGTTAAATTTCGTACTATTATCCCTGGCGTTGCTTGAACTTGGGATTCTTCTTGTTAATGACGTAAATCTTTCCTTTCCTGCGAACGATTTTGCACTCAGGGCTTCTTTTCTTAACCGACACTCTGACTTTCATTTTACAGTGTTTTGTGTGTGTTGTAAAACCTCTTACTTGTACCTAAAAGTAATTCGACCTTTTGTAAGATCATAGGGTGACATTTCAACTTTTACCTTGTCACCGGGCAGGATTTTGATATAATGCATCCGCATCTTGCCCGAAATGTGCGCAGTAATGACATGACCGTTCTCGAGTTCCACCCGGAACATAGCGTTGCCTAATGATTCTATTACAACGCCGTCTTGTTGTATTGATGCCTGTTTTGCCATATAATCTTACCGAATAATGATTGAATTATTTTGGTTTTCCATCAAAGCTTCTTCAATATACTGAAACGATGATAACACATCAGCCTTTCCCTGCCTAACGGCAATGGAGTGTTCAAAGTGAGCAGAGGGTTTGCGGTCGGCAGTACGGATGGTCCATCCATCGCGTTCCTGAACAACAAACCTTTGCCCCATATTGATCATCGGCTCAATGGCAATGACTAAACCATCCCTCAGTTTCAGTCCTTTCCCTTTTGTCCCGTAATTGGGTACCTCGGGAGCTTCATGCAGGTGGCGGCCTACTCCGTGGCCAACCAGCTCACGCACTACCGAGAACCCTGCATCTTCAGCATGCTGCTGAATAGCCCAGGACACATCACCCAAAGTGTTACCTTCAACAGCCTCCTCTATTCCAAGATGGAGGCCAGCATGGGTAACCTTTAACAGCCGCTTGAGTGATTCACTGATCTCGCCAATGGCAAATGTGTAAGCAGAGTCACCGTAATACCCATTTTTCAACACGCCGCAATCAACCGAGAGGATATCGCCTTCCTTCAATTCTCTTTTGGAAGGAAACCCATGTACCACCACTTCATTGGGTGAGATGCAAAGGGTATACGGAAACCCGTTGTAACCTTTGAAACCCGGTGAAGCATTATGATCACGGATAAACTCTTCAGCTACCTGATCGAGGCGCTGGGTGGTGATGCCAGGCCGGATTAGCCGGGCAACCTCTGCCAGCGTTTTAGCAACAAGCAAAGAACTTTCCCTAATTAATTCAATTTCTTCGTTGGTCTTATAATGGATCATTACCCTTAAGATTACCCAGTCATTCCAAATGATGAACGGCCCTTAATCCTTCCGGACTTGGTAAGTCCATCGTAATGACGCATCAAAAGATGACTTTCAATCTGTTGTAATGTATCCAGAACCACCCCTACCATAATCAGCAACGAAGTTCCGCCAAAGAACTGTGCAAATTGCGCAGTTACACCCATAATACCTACCAAAGCAGGCATAATGGCAACAAAAGCAAGGAACAGCGACCCGGGCAGGGTAATCTTCGACATTACATTGTCGATAAACTCGGCGGTTTTCTTACCAGGTTTAACACCAGGGATAAAACCACCATTCTTTTTCATATCATCTGCCATTTGATTCGGGTTAACGGTAATGGCAGTATAGAAATAGGTAAACAGGATGATCAGAATGGCGAAGGTAAAGTTGTACCAAAACCCATAGAAGTTCGACATGGTGGCAGCAAAGCCTCCCAGCGACTCAGAGAACCCTGCGAGGGTAATGGGAATGAACATAATAGCCTGCGCAAAGATAATGGGCATCACGCCGGCTGCATTCACCTTCAGGGGAATGTATTGACGCACGCCACCATACTGTTTATTACCTACAACGCGTTTTGCAAATTGAACCGGGATTCGCCGGGTTCCTTGTACCAAAAGGATACTGAGTACTACGACCCCCATCAGGATGACAATTTCGATCAGGAAAACGACCAAGCCGCCACCTTCAGTAGCCCTGGCCACCAGTTCCCCAAACAGGGCAAAGGGCAGACGGGCAATGATACCGATCATAATGATAAGGGAAATACCATTTCCGATGCCCTTATCTGTAATTTTCTCCCCAAGCCACATAACGAACATAGTGCCGGCAATCAGGATAATTACCGATGAGATCATGAAGAAGGTCGAGGGTGAAGTTGCTGCCGGATCAAAGGGAGAGATAGCCTGCGGAGGAAGCTGACCTATCAGGTTAGCCAAGTAAGCCGGGGCTTGTGCACCCGTAATCAGCACGGTAAGGTACCTTGTAATTTGATTGATTTTCTTACGGCCGCTTTCACCTTCTTTTTGCAATCGCTGGAAGTAGGGAACAGCTATTCCAAGCAGCTGAATAACAATGGAGGCACTGATATAAGGCATAATCCCCAAGGCAAAAATGGATGCATTGGAGAAGGCACCTCCCGAGAACATATTCAGCAGTCCCAGAATCCCTTCCTGTGTCTGGGCTTGAAGGGCATCCAGCTGGGCAGGATCAACGCCAGGCAGCACAATAAAGGAACCCAGGCGATAAATCAGAATGAACCCCAGGGTATTTATAATGCGGATACGCAGGTCCTCGATCCGGTAGATATTCTTCAGCGTTTGGATAAATCGTTTCATTACGCAGGTTTAAATCTTGTTTACTTTTCCTCCATTGGCTTCGATGGCTTTGGCGGCAGCTGCCGAAAAAGCATGGGCTGTAACATCCACTTTAGCAGTGAGTTTACCGCGTCCCAAAACTTTCACCAGGTCTTTCTTTGAAACAAGACCATTTTCCAACATCACATTGACGTCGATCATCTCAAGGCCTTTTTCTTCAGCCAGTTTCTGGATCACATCCAGATTGATACCGGCGTATTCAACGCGGTTGGGGTTTTTAAAACCAAATTTGGGAAGGCGCCTGGCCAGGGGCATCTGACCACCTTCGAAACCAGCCTTTCGGCTATAGCCTGAACGTGATTGTGCTCCTTTATGCCCCCTTGTGGAAGTTCCGCCTCTGCCTGATCCTTCTCCTCGTCCAATACGCTTTCTGCTTTTTACGGAACCTTTTGCTGGTTTAAGATTGCTTAAATCCATTGTATTGTGTTCATTTTAAATTAATGACAAAAACAAATTATTCGGTCACTTCTTCCACATGGAGCAAGTGCTTCACGGCATTGATCATCCCTTCCACCTGCGGGCTTCCGTCTACGATAATAGGGTTGTTGAGCTTACGCAATCCTAGGGCAATCAATGTTCTTTTCTGACGTTCGGGTCGGCGAATAGCGCTTTTTACCTGAACTATTTTGTATTTCTTCATTGTTCTTTACTTTTCAGATAAGGGATTAAATGCTGCCGGGTTTTTAAAAAAAACTGGCTGGGTCATTAGCCTTTAAAAACTTTGTTGACCTCTACACCGCGCTGCTGAGCAACCATAAAAGGATCCCTCAGTTTCGTCAGGGCGTCAATGGTAGCCTTCACAACACTATGAGGGTTTGAGGATCCTTTGGATTTGGCGAGCACGTCGGTTACACCAACGCTCTCCAATACGGCACGCATGGCGCCACCAGCGATAACACCGGTACCGTGGGAAGCTGGTTTGATCAGAACCCTGGCACCGCTGTACTTACCCTCCTGAGTGTGAGGTATGGTACCCTTGTGCACAGGAACCTTAATCAAATGCTTCTTGGCATCATCAATACCTTTGCTAATGGCGGTGGTAACCTCTTTGGCTTTCCCAAGTCCGTAACCAACCACGCCGTTCTCGTTACCAACAACAACAATGGCAGAAAAACTAAAAGTACGGCCACCTTTGGTTACCTTGGTAACACGCTGGATGCTTACCAGCCGGTCCTTAAATTCAATCTCGCTTGACTTTACTTTCTTGATATTCGCGTTTGTCATGTTCTTAGAATTTTAAGCCGCCTTCGCGGGCGCCTTCTGCCAATGATTTAACTCTTCCGTGATACAGATACCCATTACGATCGAAAACAACCTTTTCAATACCTGCTTCTGAAGCTTTTCCAGCAAGCAGTTTGCCTACTTCCTTGGCAGTTTCGGTTTTGGTCATTTTCTTGTCGGCCAGTTCCTTCGACATAGAAGAAGCTGATACCAGGGTGCGGCCTTCCAGGTCGTTGATCACCTGGGCATAAATGCCTTTATTACTACGGAATACCGTCAAACGGGGACGATCGGCTGTGCCGTTCACTTTCTTCCGGATACGGTATTTTATCTTTGTCCTTCTATTAAGTTTCTTATTTGTTGCCATCCTGATAAGGAATTTAAAAAATTTACAAAAATTACTTAGCACCAGCGGCTTTACCAGCCTTCCGGCGAAGAATTTCACCCTGGAAGCGGATCCCTTTACCTTTGTAAGGCTCAGGTTTACGGAGGGAACGGATCTTGGCCGCTACCTGTCCGATCAGCTGCTTATCGTGCGATTCGAGAATGATGGTCGGGTTTTTACCCCTTTCAGTAATCGTTTGCACTTTTATCTCTTGAGGCAACTCAAAGAAGATGTTATGCGAATATCCCAGGGATAACTCGAGCAGATTGCCATCATTCGAGGCCTTGTAACCAACGCCAACGAGTTCCTGGACAATTTTATAACCTTCAGACACTCCTATCACCATATTGTTGATCAGGGAGCGGTAAAGACCGTGAAGGGCTTTATGCCTTTTCTGTTCCGAGGGACGTTCAACATGCAGTGTGCCGTCAACAACACTGATTTTAATATCCTTGTCGACAGCTTGTTTCAGTTCGCCTTTGGGACCTTTTACGGTCACAACATTGTTATCGGATACCTGAACGCTTACTCCTGCGGGCAGGCTTATGGGTAATTTTCCTATTCTTGACATTTTTTCCCCTCCTTTAGCTTACGTAACAAATGATTTCACCGCCCACCTTAAGTTCGCGGGCTTCTTTATCAGTGATCAAACCTTTGGAAGTGGAAATGATGGCTATGCCAAGACCATTGAGTACACGGGGCAACTCATCGGCGCTGCAATACTGACGCAAACCAGGCTTACTTATCCTGGTAATTTCATTAATAGCAGCCACCTTGGTTACCGGGTGGTATTTCAAGGCAATCTTAATCATAGCGGGCTTTATCTCATCTTCAAATTTGTAGTTGAGAATGTAGCCCTTTTCAAAAAGAATTTTGGTGATCCCCTTCTTGAGATTCGATGCAGGAATTTCTACAATCCTGTGATTGGCCTTCACGGCATTCCTTATTCTGGTCAGATAATCTGCAATTGGATCGGTTACCATTGTGTTTTAATAAAAGTTGTTTTTAATAAATACTACCAGCTGGCTTTTGTAACACCAGGGATAAGACCGTTGTTGGCCATCTCGCGGAAATTGATACGGCTGATCCCAAACTGGCGCATATAGCCTTTGGGGCGGCCGGTCAATTTACAGCGGTTGTGCAGGCGCACGGGCGATGCATTCTTGGGAAGTTTCTGCAAGGCTTCGTAATCACCCTGGGCTTTCAATTCGGCTCTTTTCGCAGCGTACTTGGCTACCAGTTTTGCTCTCTTGAGCTCACGGGCTTTGATTGACTCTTTTGCCATTATTCTTTGTTATTTTTTTAGGTTCTTGAATGGAACACCAAATTCACGAAGCAAAGCAAAAGCTTCCTTATCGGTCCTGGCACTGGTCACAAAAGTGATGTCCATACCCCCGATGCGGGTTACTTTGTCAATGTTGATCTCCGGGAAGATGATTTGTTCAGGCACGCCCAGGGTAAAGTTACCCCGGCCGTCGAAACCTTTCTCATTAATCCCTTTAAAGTCGCGGATCCTGGGAAGTGATACAGCTACCAACCTGTCAAGAAATTCGTACATGCGGTCGCCCCGCAGGGTGACGCGAACGCCAATGGGCATCCCCCTTCTAAGTTTAAAGTTGGAGATGTCTTTCTTTGACTTGGTGGGAACAGCTTTCTGGCCTGAGATTTGGGTCATTTCTTCCAGGGCTGATTCAATGATTTTTTTATCGGTAATAGCATCTCCAACACCCTGGTTAAGGCTGATCTTTAAAAGCTTGGGAGCTTGCATCTGGCTCTTATACTGGAATTCCTGCATCAACGCAGGAATAATTTCCTCAGTATATTTTTGTTTAAGTCTCGGGATATAGCTCATTACTTAATTACCTCCCCTGTCTTTTTGGAATAACGTTCCAGTTTACCTTTGTCATTAAGCTTACGGCCGATCCGGGTGGCATTGCCTTTCCCATCAATCACCATAAGGTTAGAAATATGTATGGGAGCTTCTTTCTTGATGATGCCTCCCTGGGGGTTGGCTGCATTGGGCTTGGTATGCTTCGACACCATGTTTACGCCCTCTACCAGCGCCCTAAGTTTTTCAGGATATACCTCCAGCACTTTGCCTTGGGAGCCTTTTTCATTCCCGGCAATTACCTTTACGGCATCTCCTTTTTTTATGTGTAATTTGGCTTGCATAGCTCAGGTATATTTTGCATTAAAGCACTTCGGGTGCCAAAGAAACAATTTTCATAAACTGCTTTTCACGCAACTCGCGAGCAACGGGCCCAAAAATACGGGTACCGCGCATCTCTTCGTTTGCAGTTAAAAGCACTACTGCATTGTCGTCAAAGCGGATATAGCTGCCATCGGGCCGGCGAACAGGCTTTTTGGTGCGAACCACTACAGCCTTCGAAACGGTACCTTTCTTAACGTTGCCCGAAGGAAGCGCATCTTTAACCGTCACGATAATTTTATCGCCAATACCGGCATATTTGCGCCGGGTCCCTCCAAGCACACGAATGCAAAGAACTTCCTTTGCCCCGCTGTTGTCCGCTACCGCTAGTCTGGATTCTTGTTGTATCATAATTACTTCGCTCTTTCAAGTATTTCAACTAATCTCCAACATTTATTCTTGCTCAAAGGACGGGTTTCCATGATGCGTACAGTATCGCCGATATTGCAGTCATTCTTGTCGTCATGAGCCATGAAACGGGACGAACGCTTGACAAATTTCCCGTATTTGGGGTGCTTTACCCTGCGCTGAACCTCAACCACGATGGACTTCTCCATCTTGTTGCTCACCACAATGCCCGTTCTTTCTTTTCTGGGAGTTCTGGTTTCCATTGTTAAAAATTACTTTTGTTTAAGTTCTTCTGTTTCCCTTTTCTTAAGCTCTGTCATGATCCTGGCAATCGTTTTGCGATAAGCCGGAATCTTGAGCGGGTTTTCAAGGGGAGAAACTGCATGGTTCATCTTGAGCTTAAGCAGTTGTTTCTTCTCCTCTACCAAACGCTCCTTGAGCTCACTGGTTGACATTTCACGTATTACGTTAGGTTTCATCTTTTGCGTGAATTAAATTTTTGCCAGCTAATCCCGCCCGATCTTTTCCGGGCGGACTTTAATGGGAAGAACAATCCAGACAGGTAACGGCTGCGTTGGTTTTGGTTCCCTGCAAAAAGGCTGCAAAGTTACAAAATTATTTCTGAATAAAAAACCTCATTATTCAACATAATCCTTCCTCACCACAAATTTGGTCAGGATAGGCAATTTCTGTGATCCCAGACGCATGGCTTCCTTTGCCGTTTCGAGGTTAACTCCCTCGGCTTCAAACAGGATGCGACCGGGTGTAATGCGGGCTACAAAATATTCGGGAGCTCCTTTACCCTTACCCATACGCACTTCGGCGGGTTTCTTGGTAATGGGTTTGTCGGGGAACACCCTGATCCACAGCTGGCCTTCACGTTTCATAAAACGGGTGATGGCCTGGCGGGCAGCTTCGATCTGACGGCCGGTAAGCATACAGGTGTCGAGCGCCTTAATGCCAAACGAACCGAAAGCAAGCTCAGCACCACGTTTGGTGTTGCCTTTCATGCGGCCTTTCTGCTGTTTCCTGAATTTGGTTTTCTTAGGCTGTAACATTATTCAACAGTTTTTCTTTTCTACAAATCAAAAATTACCTTTTGTTCTTCGGGCGTCCTCTGAAACGGTCTCCCCGACCAACGCCAGCGGGTGCTGGTCTGCCTTTGCCGGGCTCTTCGGTAAAAGGGGTCAGATCGCGCTTGCCAAAAACTTCGCCTTTGCAGATCCATACCTTCACTCCAATACGTCCGTATGTAGTATGCGCTTCAGTGGTCGCATAGTCAATATCGGCGCGAAGGGTATGCAAAGGAATACGGCCTTCCTTATAGGTCTCGGTGCGGGCCATTTCGGCACCACCCAGACGACCACCAACGGTGACTTTGATCCCCTCTGCACCAAGGCGCATGGTCGAAGCAATAGCGGTTTTTACTGCACGTCGGAAGGAAATCCTGCCTTCAATCTGTTTGGCAACAGTCGTTGCCACCAGGAAAGCATCCAGTTCAGGGCGCTTGATCTCACTAATGTTGATCTGCACCTCTTTCTGAGTGATTTTCTTCAATTCTTCCTTCAATTTATCCACTTCCTGGCCACCTTTCCCGATGATAATCCCGGGACGGGCGGTATTAATGGTAACTGTGATAAGCTTGAGGGTTCGCTCAATGATAATTTTGGAAACGCTGGCCTTGGAAAGCCGGGCGTTAAGATATTGACGAATCTTTTCGTCTTCTACAAGTTTAGTCTCATACCTGCGCCCACCATACCAGTTTGAATCCCAACCCTTGATGATACCAAGCCTAAGACCGATCGGATTTGTTTTTTGTCCCATCTGAAAAAGATTTAATCGTTTTTAATTTTACTATCAACAAAAATGGTAACATGGTTGGACCTTTTACGGATCCGGTAAGCACGGCCTTGGGGAGCGGGGCGCAAGCGCTTGAGCATACGACCTCCATCCACGTTAATGCTTTTAACGTAGAGGTTGCTGTCTTCAATCCTCACGCCTTCATTTTTGCTTTGCCAGTTTGCGATGGCCGACAACAAAAGCTTTTCAAGCCTGTTGGAGGCATCTTGTTTTGAATACCGAAGTATTCCAAGGGCTCTATTGACTTCTTTGCCCCTAATCATATCGGCTACCAGGCGCATTTTCCTGGGCGATGTGGGGACATTCCGGAGGCTGGCAAAATACTGAGTTTTCTTCTCTTCCTTGAGTTTCTCAGCCCTTAAGTGTTTTCTTAATCCCATTTTAAGATGAAATTTTTATTTTTTTGCTTTGTCTTTTTTACCTGCGTGTCCGCGGAAAATCCGCGTGGGTGCAAATTCGCCCAATTTATGTCCTACCATGTTCTCGGTAACATAAACAGGGATGAATTTATTGCCATTATGAACGGCTATCGTCTGACCCACAAACTCGGGTGAAATCATTGAAGCCCTCGACCAGGTTTTCACAACACTTTTCTTGTTGCTGGCGGCCATGGCAAGGATTTTCTTCTCGAGCTTGATGCTAATGAATGGTCCTTTTTTAAGTGAACGGCTCATATCAATCGTTTTTTTTCTGTTTTCTAAACTGTTTACTTCTTCCTTCTTTCAACCACCAACTTGTTGGACATCTTCTTCCGGTTGCGGGTCTTGTAACCTTTTGCCGGGAGGCCCTTGCGGCTGCGTGGGTGACCACCAGAGGCACGACCTTCACCACCACCCATTGGATGATCGACGGGGTTCATGGCAACGCCACGGGTACGCGGGCGGCGGCCCAACCAACGGTTACGGCCTGCTTTCCCGGATACTTCATGCATGTGGTCAGGGTTCGAAGTGCTTCCAATGGTTGCACGGCAGGTGATAAGCACCATACGCGATTCACCAGAGGGAAGCTTCAGGATGGCATACTTGCCTTCCCTTGACATGAGCTGGGCATAGGTACCTGCGCTGCGCGCCATCTTGCCACCCTGTCCCGGATTCAGTTCGATATTATGAACAATACTTCCCAGCGGAACATCGCGAAGGAACAATGTGTTGCCAATATCGGGGGTTGCTTTCTCACCCGACATGACAGTCTGCCCAACCTTCAGCCCGTTGGGGGCAATAATGTATCTTTTCTCGCCATCAGCATAGAAAAGAAGGGCAATACGGGCCGAACGGTTGGGATCGTATTCGATCGATTTTACCGTTGCGGGTACCCCATCCTTTTCACGCTTGAAGTCAACGATACGTATGCGTCTCTTATGACCACCACCCATATAGCGCATGGTCATTTTTCCGGAATTATTCCTGCCTCCTGAATGTTTCTTACCAACCACCAGGCTCTTCTCAGGAGAGGAGGCAGTTATGTCGTCAAATGCGCTGATTACTTTATTGCGCTGTCCGGGCGTGGTTGGTTTAAATTTTCTTAAAGCCATTTATCCTTAAATATTGCTGTAAAAATCAATGGTTTGACCTTCGGCCAGGGTAATGATGGCCTTCTTGAAACTGTTTTTCCTGCCGCTCTGGATCCCGGTTTTGGTAAAACGCGTCTTGCGCTTGCCCAAGTATACCATGGTGTTGACAGTAGCTACCTCAACATCGTACATCTCCTGCACTGCTGCCTTAATCTGGCTCTTGGAGGCACGCTTGTCAACGACAAACCCATAGCGGGTGGGAAATTTCTCGGTTACCGCGGTCATTTTCTCGGTAATCAGGGGTTTAATCAAAACTTCCATGTTTGTTTTTCATTTAGGGGTCGATCTTTTTCCAACCCGTTTCATTGTTTTCTTAGTCCAGCAAAATGTTTTCAACTTCGGGCAGCGAACTTTCCACCAAAAGCAGATGATCGGCGTTGAGGATCATATAGGTATTCAGATCCGAAGCCAAAGCTACTTTTGCCTTGGGAATATTGCGCGAAGAGAGTACCAGGTTACGGTCTACCTCGGGCACCACCAACAGCGACTTCTTATTCTCAAGATTGAATTTCTTCAGGATCTCAAGATATTTTTTGGTTTTGGGTTCTTCCATTTGGAAGGCTTCAAGAACCATGATGTTACTGTCAATGGCTTTATAAGTCAAGGCCGATCTGCGGGCCAGTTTCTTAACCTTCTTGTTCACTTTAAACGAATAGTCGCGGGGAACTGGACCAAAAACACGGCCGCCACCGCGAAACATGGGCGATTTGATATCGCCTTTGCGCGATCCGCCGGTACCTTTCTGTCGGTGAAGCTTGCGTGTACTTCCGGCGATTTCATTCCTCTCCTTGGATTTATGCGTCCCCTGACGTTGATTGGCAAGGTATTGCTTCACATCCAGGTAGATGGCGTGGTCATTGGGCTCAATGCCAAAAATCCCGTCGTTGAGTACCACGGTCCTGGCGGTTTTGCTTCCGTCAATATTATATACTGTTAACTCCATCTCTCAAGAATTAAATATGATCCATTAGGTCCTGGCACAGAACCTTTAACAACAACAATGTTTTTCTCGGGAATAAGCTTCATGACCTGAAGGTTGATCATCTTAACCCGGTCTCCGCCCATGCGGCCGGCCATACGCATACCTTTAAAAACCCTGGAGGGCCAGGACGATGCGCCAATTGAACCGGGTGCCCTCAGGCGGTTATGCTGACCGTGAGTACTCTGGCCTACTCCGCTAAATCCATGGCGTTTCACAACGCCCTGGAAACCCTTACCCTTTGAAACACCTACCACATCAATGTATTCACCCTCAATAAAGATGTCAACCGTGAGTAAATCACCAAACTTTTTTTGGTGTTCTTTCTCGAAACGGGTGAATTCGGCAATGTATTTCTTGGGAGTGGTGCCTGCTTTGGCAAAATGGCCCTTCAGTGCCTTGGTCGTATTCTTTTCCTTCTTATCGTCGAAGGCCATTTGGATGGCGTCATAGCCATCCTTCTCCTTCGTCTTTATCTGCGTAATTACGCAGGGACCAGCCTCTATTACCGTGCATGGGACATTTTTCCCAGAGGCATCGAATATGCTGGTCATTCCAATCTTCTTTCCAATGATTCCTGACATTTTTCAGATTTTTCTGCTCTTAAGGCAATAGTTAAAAAAGTTACACTTTGATTTCTACTTCTACACCGCTGGGCAGCTCAAGCTTCATGAGCGCGTCAACAGTTTTGGACGAAGACGAATAAATGTCCAGCAAACGCTTGTAAGAGCAAAGCTGGAACTGTTCTCTTGACTTTTTGTTTACGAATGTCGAACGTAATACGGTAAAGATCTTCTTGTTCGTCGGCAACGGAATAGGACCATTAACAACAGCACCAGTCGACTTTACGGTTTTAACGATCTTCTCAGCAGACTTGTCCACCAAGTTATAATCGTAAGATTTCAATTTGATTCTGATTCTCTGACTCACGGTTTAATTTATTTTGAATTAAACGATTATGCTTTTATTCCAAACAATTTAAAAATTACATCATCAGCAATATTTTTAGGGGTTTCCTCATAATGAGAAAACTCCATCGTGGATGTGGCACGGCCGCTGGTAAGGGTACGTAACGAGGTCACATAACCAAACATCTCTGAAAGCGGTACCTGTGCATCCACAACCTGCAAATTGGCTCTTGATGAAAGTCCTTTTAAGTGCCCGCGGCGGCGGTTAATATCGCCCACCACATCGCCCATATATTCATCGGGCGTAACCACTTCAAGTTTCATGATGGGTTCCAGCAGTATGCTGCCGGCCTTTTTGGCAGCATGTTTAAAACCGATCTTGGCTGCCAGTTCAAAAGACAGAGAATCGGAGTCTACCGGGTGAAATGAACCATCGATCAGGCGTACCTTCAAACCATCCAGCTGATAGCCTGCGAGCACACCATTCTGCATGGCCATGCGAAATCCTTTCTCAACCGAGGGAATATACTCACGCGGGATGTTACCACCCTTCACCTCATCAATGAATTGCAAACCGGATAGGCCTTCGTCGGCGGGGCTGATCTCGAATATGATATCAGCAAATTTACCCCGGCCACCAGTTTGTTTCTTATAAATCTCGCGGTGTTCAATCGTACGGGTAATGGCCTCCTTGTATGCCACCTGGGGTGCTCCCTGGTTGCATTCTACCTTGAATTCGCGCTTGAGCCTGTCAACCAGAATCTCCAGGTGCAGTTCACCCATGCCGCTGATTACGGTCTGTCCGCTATCGGCATCAATCTTCACCTTAAATGTGGGGTCTTCTTCGGCCAGCTTGCCAAGGGCAATGCTAAGCTTGTCAACATCAGCCTGTGTCTTGGGTTCAACGGCTACGCTGATCACGGGATCAGGGAATGTCATTGACTCAAGGACAATGGGATGCTTCTCATCACAGAGGGTATCGCCGGTGTGGATTTCCTTAAACCCTACGGCTGCACCAATATCACCTGCTTCAATGCGCTCAATGGGGTTTTGCTTATTGGCATGCATTTGCAGTATGCGGGAGATACGTTCCTTTTTCCCCGTCGAGGCATTCAAAACATAAGAACCCGATTCAAGCACCCCGCTGTACACCCTGAAAAAACAAAGCCGGCCCACATAGGGGTCGGTAGCGATTTTAAAGGCTAGTGCAGAGAATGGTTTTGTCGAATCCGGATGCCGTAATTCTTCCTTGTCGTTTTTGGGGTTAATGCCCGTCACTGCTTCAACATCCATCGGGGAGGGCAAAAACTTGGCCACTGCATCGAGCAGCGCCTGAACCCCTTTATTTTTAAATGAAGAACCGCATAATACCGGGGTAATCTTCAGGTCTATGGTCGCCTTGCGAATAATCCCGATCATTTCATCTTCTGAGATACTGTCCGGGTCTTCCATAAACTTTTCAAGCAGCTCTTCACTCTCTTCGGCGCAACCTTCAATCAGTTGCGTGCGAAAATCGAAAACGGTGTCAACCAAGTCTTCAGGAACCGGGATCTCATTGAACACCATACCCAGGGATTGTTCTTCCCATTCGTAGGCTTTTCCGGTAATCAAGTCCACTATACCACGGAAATTCTCTTCCGACCCAATTGGAATCTGCAGAGGAATGGCATTCATCCCCAGGCGTTCCTTGATCTTTGTCACTACACCGAAAAAATCAGCCCCTGCACGGTCCATCTTGTTGATAAAACTGATGCGGGGCACTTTATATTTATCCGCCTGGCGCCATACGGTTTCCGACTGGGGCTCAACGCCACCCACTGCACAAAACAGGGCAATAGCCCCATCCAGCACACGCAGGCTGCGCTCCACCTCAACGGTGAAGTCCACGTGCCCGGGCGTATCAATAATATTGATCTTATACTGGTTATCCCTGTAACGCCAGAAAGTGGTAGTAGCCGCTGAGCTGATGGTGATGCCGCGCTCCTGCTCCTGGACCATCCAGTCCATGGTGGCAGCACCGTCGTGCACCTCACCCAGGCGGTAGTTCACGCCCGTATAGAACAAAATGCGCTCGGTGGTGGTAGTCTTACCAGCATCGATGTGCGCCATAATGCCTATGTTGCGTGTATATTTTAAATCTCTGGCCATTTAATTAACAGGAATATCAGAATATTAGAAACGGAAATGTGAGAAGGCCTTGTTGGCATCTGCCATACGGTGGGTATCCTCTTTCCGCTTGTAGGCGGCGCCTTCTTCCTTGTAAGCAGCCATGATCTCTCCGGCCAGCTTACCTGCCATCCCCTTTTCATTACGCTTGCGCGAAAAGTTGATCAGGTGCTTGATACCGATCGACATCTTGCGTTCGGGACGAATCTCAGAAGGAATCTGGAAGGTGGCACCACCAATACGGCGACTGCGAACCTCCACAGCGGGGGTCACATTGGCCAGGGCCTTCTTGAAAACTTCCAGACCGTCTTCCTTGGTTTTGTTCGAAACGATCTCAATGGCATCATAGAAAATGTTGTATGCCAGGTTCTTTTTCCCGCAAAGCATTAGATTGTTAACGAAGCGGGTTACCAGCACGTCGTTAAACTTCGGGTCGGGAAGCAGTATTCTTTTCTTTGGTCTTGATTTTCTCATTGTATTGTGAAAATTTATGCTTGGTCAGTCACAATGATTAACTCTTGGCTTTAGGCCTTTTGGTTCCGTATTTCGACCTGCGCTGGTTGCGGCCACTTACACCGCTGGTATCCAATGCACCACGAATGATGTGATATCTTACACCGGGTAGGTCTTTAACCCTGCCACCGCGGATCAGCACGATGCTGTGCTCCTGAAGGTTGTGGCCTTCACCGGGAATATAAGCGTTCACTTCCTTGCCATTGGTTAATCTAACCCTGGCAACTTTTCGCATGGCCGAGTTAGGCTTCTTGGGCGTGGTGGTATAAACCCTTACACAAACTCCGCGACGCTGGGGACATGAGTCCAAAGCGGGTGACTTACTCTTGTAAGTAACCTTTTGGCGTCCCTTACGAACCAATTGTTGTATTGTTGGCATACTGCAATTTAATTTGTAAAAACTTCGTTTTTATTTATTTAAAGTCAATCCTCTCTATTTTTGGGAGTGCAAAGGTAAGCGTTTATTTTTGAAAACCAATATGGTTTACCAAAAATTTATTCCTACAAACCCGTAAAATGTATTTACCTCTTTGATCCCTGACGGGGTCAAAACCCGAAAGTGTGCTGTAACTCAATTACATCTGTCTTCCGCGTTTGAGGGGCACAAAGATAGGAAAGTTTTTCCAAAATTCCACGCTTTTTCTGACTGAAGCAGCATATTTCAGAAAAATGTTTAAAGCTTACAAGCTGCGAGGCTTTCAGCAGGATAATGAACCCTAATTCTCAATGAGTTCCAAGGCCTCTTTGCACACAAAGTAAAATCCCCGGGCAACGTGAAAAGATATTCACATTCCCCGGTAGCTCCTATAATCAAAAGAATGTATTGCTCTACATAAGGTATTTCCCGTAAGTGGGTAAAAGCAGAAATATTCAGAAACAGATAATAATGATTCTTACTTTTTACTT
>JAZBOS010000018.1 GCA_036351255.1 Bacteroides sp. | reverse complement strand
TTTCCTTCTCCTGATCTAATTCGCTCAACCAAGCATCGTTATTGCAAATATGAGCCATATTCAATCTGAAAAGACGTATCATAGAAAAGAATATTATAATAACGGAAATCTTTTTTTCAGGAGCTATAACCATGTCCTTCCCCTGCCAAAACAACCGCCCTGGTTTCCACAATCTACGCCGACCCTTATTGCTGGTCAGCCTGATGCTGCTAACGGCTCTTTCATGCAGTTTACCCCGGACATTGTTTGAGACATTTGTCTCCCCCGGAGATCTGGATCCGCAGGCTGTTTCGACATGGGAAGAGCATTACGCCGACGGGGAAGGGGTGGTGGTCGAAGAAGACGCCCCGACGGAGGAACCCAGGGTCGAGACGCAGCCTGATGCAGGCGGAAAGCTCACACCCCAGCAATTGAAAAATGAGGGGACACATAATTATCAGATTACTGGATCTGCCACGCCCATGCTGGGTGGTGATGGCAAGGTCCAGGACAACGGCACCTGTTCCTCAGTTTTTTCAGAAGGTGGTGTGCAGTTCCAGTTCATGAGCAACCCGCCAGGTTTTTTCAACCGCGTTGGAGAAAACCAATACGAGCAGGTAACTGATAGTGGCACCCAGATCACCCTGACTTATACCGACACAGGCCTTCTGTATAACAGCGTGCAGGAGAATGGTGTCTTTCTGGACATGGAACTCACCCTGGATGATTGATAGGCTAAAAACCATCAATTTCTAGCCGTCGTTGATAAATCTTATATGAAGCGATACTTAACAGAGAAAGAGGGGCTGGCTTCGGGTATTGATGGAAATAAGGTTACTTTGTTTCTGTTGAATGGTCTTCTGAGATACCAAATGAGGAAGATATGGGATCAAATCCAATAAATTTAGGCTTTCGCTTTTTACTCGAAATGACGGCAATTATTATTTATGGTTATTGGGGTTGGCATGCGTCCCCGGGTCCACTCAGGTACCTTTTAGCGCTGGGGCTGCCCTTGATTGCCGCTGCCATTTGGGGAACTTTTAGAGTGCCTGAAGATTCAAGCCATTCAGGAAAAGCGCCCATCCCAATTCCGGGTGTCTTGCGCCTATTCATGGAATTCGCCTTTTTTAGCCTGGCAGTTTTCTTATTAATAAACAGTGGAAAAGAGCTGATGGGGTTGATTTTTGGCGGTGCTGTATTTATCCATTATTTACTTTCTTATGACCGCATTTTTTGGCTGCTCAAGCAGAAGTGAAAATTACCCATTCAATGACAAATACCCCAATTTTCATAATAGTATTATAGAGCGGACGCAAGTTATAATACTTCCCAATTTATACTTCAGATTGTCGTGTGCCGCGACAGCGGGAATAATTTATGAAGGAAACCGGACCGGGGGAAGTATCGCAGCAGGGTAACCATTCCGGTTTAATTCATCCTCTGAGAGATTGGGTTTGCTCGATTCTATTGTTTTTGTTACTTGTTTCCCTGTATTTTTAAAGAGAAGACTTATGGCGTTACGGTGGGGGTAACTTCCTCTGCAGGAAGGGGCGTTTCAGTGGTGGATTCGGGCAATGGGGTGGATTCAGGAAGATCGGGCAGACCATTGACCAGCAGCTGCCAGGCGATGTTCAAATCGTCCGCAGCGATCACCGGGAAGTCGGGCAGGTTTTCCAAGGCCAGATCGAGCCGAGCGATGACTTCCTTTAGGGCAGCCGCTTTATCAGCTGCAATGTCACTTTGTAAGCTGAGAAGCAAATCACGTGCGGCCTGTACATCAAGCCTGGCTAACCCGAAATTACTTTCAAAGAGGTATAGGCGTGCCCGGGAAAGCATCTCGATTGCGCGGCTCAAGGTAACCTGGCGCTGGACATCAGCCAGGGCAACGTCGACGTCCTCAAAACGTGATTCATTTTCGGAGGATTCGAGAGCCAGCGTATCCAATGCAGCCTGGATAGAATCCAGTTGTTCAAGTGTTTCGCTTTGAGATTCCACGGCGGATTCCAGAGCAGTGATCTGTCCCTCCGCTTCTGCCAGGGTCTGAGCGGTCGTGGTGTGGCGGGTTTCCAGGTCAGCCAGG
>JAZBOS010000017.1 GCA_036351255.1 Bacteroides sp. | reverse complement strand
CTCGACCTGGGCGCTGACGTGGTATTGCATTCTGTCACCAAATTTATCAATGGGCACGCTGACATTGTGGGCGGCATCATTGTTGCCAAAGACCCTGAATTATACAAAAAGATCCGTCATTCCATGGTATATATGGGTTGCAATATGGATCCCACCCAAGCCTTTATGGTGATGCGCGGCGTCAAGACACTGGCCATCAGGATAGAGCGCGCACAGGAAAATGCCCGAAAAGTTGCTGACTTTATCCAGAATCATCCGAAAGTAGCCTGGATCAAATATCCCGGTCTGGAAAACCATCCCCAGCACGAACTGGCAAAAAAGCAGATGAAAGGCTTTGGATCGATGATGAGCTTTGGGCTGAATGGAGGCTATGAAGCAGGACGCAAGTTGATGGACCACGTTGAGCTGGCACTGCTGGCCGTATCGCTGGGCGGAGTGGAAACACTGATCCAGCATCCGGCTTCGATGACTCACGCAGGAGTCAGCAAAGAGAACAAGGCAGCAGCAGGGATTACCGACGACCTAGTCAGGTTCTCCGTGGGCATTGAGGATGTGGAAGACATCATCGGTGACCTGAAACAAGCCTTGGATCAAATCTGAAACAATATCCCCAGAGCGGAATTTGAAGAAACTGAATCCAAACCAGAGAAACAGATCTAAATGGAATCAACTTCTCTTTTGACCATAAAATACTACGCAGGGGTTACCTGTGCAGACCTCATTCGGTTCAGGTAACCTTGGTTACCTGTGACCGTTTCTTGGGTTAAGTGGAGCTGGCCCGGTATTCCTTTTTGAGGAACCGGGCCAGCGTTTTTTTATTAACTTTGAGGGCCGTCACCCGCCCTTCCTTCCGGATCCTTTGCCCTGCCGGACATAAACCGGAATAAACACAATACAATGTCAGCAAATCACTGTTTGAGAATTAACGTTTATGATCAAAACCATCGATATTTCGGAGTTCCTTTCTTTAAAAGCAGATGTTCCCGTGCTGGATGTCCGATCTCCTTCCGAGTTCAGCCAGGGACACATCCCCGGGGCTAACAACCTGCCTTTGTTCGACGATGAGGAACGCAAGGTCGTAGGCACCCTTTACAAGAAATCGGGCCGCGAGGCAGCCATCCTGGAAGGTCTTGATTTCGCAGGAAGAAAACTCAGGAACTTTGTAAAACAGGCCAAAAAGGCAGCCCCTGGCAAAAAGCTGCTCATGCATTGCTGGCGCGGGGGGATGCGTTCGGAGAGTATGGCCTGGCTATTGAACCTGGCAGGCTTTGATGTTTATCTTCTGAAAGGAGGATATAAGGCCTATCGCAGGCACGTTCTCAGTCTCTGGGAAAAGCCTGCCCGCATCATGATCCTTTCGGGAAAAACAGGCACAGGAAAAACAGAGATCCTGAAGCATATGCAGGAACTTGGCCAGCAGGTCATTGACCTTGAAGGCATTGCCCATCATAAGGGCTCAGCATTTGGCGCCATCGGCGAAAGCCCACAGCCCAGCAGCGAACAGTTTGAAAACGAACTGGCTGACCAATGGACAAAAATCGATCATAGCCTACCGGTTTGGTTGGAAGACGAAAGCCATACCATTGGCAGGGTTTTCATCCCACACAAGCTTTATCAGCAGATGCACCAGGCGCAGGTGATACGCCTCGAGATGCCAAAAAACCTCAGGGTGAAAAGACTCATAGAGGATTATGCAGGATTTGAGAAAGTGTTGCTGGTGCAATCCATAGAAAAAATCCAGCGCAAACTGGGTGGGCAAAATGCCAGGACAGCCATTGAGGCGCTGCATCAGGATGACTTTGAAACCGCCATTGCCATAGTCCTTGATTACTACGACAAGGCCTACACCTTCGACCTGGGAAAAAGAAAACCTGAACAGTTCCAGCATTTTGAGACCCATACTGAACAAGCCCAGGAGAATGCACGCTTAGTGCTTGAGCAAATCAATCAACTGACCCATGAGCAAGGATAATCCCATTTACCTCGACTACAACGCTACAACCCCTGTTGATCCTGAAGTTGCTCAGGCTATGCAGCCTTATCTTGCACAATATTTTGGAAATCCATCGAGCGTGCACCTTTACGGGGTTCAAACCAGAAAAGCAGTGGAGCAAGCCCGGCGGCAAATAGCAGACCTGCTGAATTCCGAGCCAGACGAGGTCATTTTCACCAGCGGGGGCACCGAAGCCAACAACTATGCCATTAAAGGCGCAGCATACCAGCACCGGCAAAAGGGGAACCATATCATCACCACAACCATTGAACATCCTGCAGTTTCAGAAGTCTGCCAGTTTCTGGAGAGCCAGGGATTCCAGGTCACCTATGTGCCGGTGGATGAAAGCGGACTGGTGAACCCTGAAGCCATCGAAAAAGCAATTACCGGTGGCACCATCCTGATCAGCGTGATGCACGCCAACAACGAGGTGGGCACCATTCAGCCCATTGAAGCCATTGGGAAAATTGCCCGCCAGCACGGCATCCTGTTTCATTGCGATGCTGCCCAATCGGTGGGTAAGATCGAAACCGATGTAAAGAAAATGGGGGTGGATTTACTCTCTGTGGCAGGGCATAAGCTCTATGCCCCCAAAGGCATAGGAGCATTGTATATCAGGCGGGGCGTGCAATTGCAGAAACTGATGCACGGGGCCAACCATGAACAGAACCTGAGAGCGGGCACTGAGAACGTGCTTGAGATCGTCGGCCTTGGGAAGGCAGCAGAGATCGCCAAGCGCGACTTTGAAAACAATATACGCCAAATGAGGCTCACCCGTGACCTGCTGTACGATCGCCTGAAGGAATCTTTACCTGAAATCCGCCTGAACGGGCATCCGGAACTCAGGCTGCCTAACACGCTCAGCATTGGTTTCCCAAAAATGGAAGCAAATACCCTTTTGGATGAGCTGCAGGGAATTGCAGCTTCTGCAGGTGCCGCCTGTCACGCCGACCAGGTGGATGTTTCCTCTGTTCTTACTGCCATGAACGTGCCCCTGCAGTATGCCATGGGAACCATCCGCTTCTCCACAGGAAAGCACAGCACTGTGCAGGAAATGGAGCAGGCGGCAGAGATAATTATTGAAGCTGTTAAAAGAATGAGTCCTGATGTAAACGCTGTGGAATTGCAGGCAATGACTGAAGGACCCATACAATTGACCCATTTCACCCACGGACTGGGCTGCGCCTGTAAGATCAGGCCGCAGTACCTTGAGAAGGTGCTGCAGGATATGCCCCAGATTCTCGATCCAAGGGTACTGGTGGGCACCTCCACTTCCGATGATGCAGCCGTTTACAAGATCACAGATGATATCGCCATCGTGCAAACGGTAGATTTCTTTACCCCCATTGTGGATGATCCCTATGCCTTTGGGGCCATTGCAGCAGCAAATGCGTTAAGCGATATTTATGCGATGGGCGCCAGACCCTTGTTTGCACTGAACATTGTGGGCTTCCCCAGCAACCGCCTGCCTATGCAGGTGCTGAAAGACATACTGAAAGGAGCTTCCGATAAAGCTACAGAAGCCGGCATTCCTATATTAGGCGGGCATACAGTAGAAGACAATGAACCCAAATTTGGGATGGTGGTCACAGGGCAGGTGCACCCCAAGCGCATACTCACCAATTCGGGTGCAAAGCCAGGCGATGTCCTGATCCTGACCAAACCCATTGGCACCGGTATCATCTCCACGGCCGTAAAACGAGG